>WGBZ01000110.1 GCA_015494035.1 Lysobacterales bacterium
ATCTGGAAATTCGCGGTGCCGGTGAATTATTGGGCGATGAACAAAGTGGGCAGATTCATGCCATTGGCTTCAGCCTCTATTGCGAACTGCTGGAGCGCGCCGTCAATGCCCTGAAAAATGGCCAGGAGCCAGACGAACTGGACGACAGTGCCCACCACACAGAAGTGGACCTGGGGCTGCCGGCCCTGATCCCCGACGATTACCTCCCTGATGTCTTCACCCGCTTGCAGTTTTACAAGAAACTCAACAGCGCCCGTAATCAGGATGAACTGGATCAGCTGCGCGTGGAACTCATTGACCGTTTTGGCCTTTTGCCTGAAGCCACCAAAAACCTGTTTGAAGTCATGCGGCTGAAAACTGAAGCCGATGCCATGGGGGTGGAGTCCATCCAGATGGATGCTGACGGAGGCACCGTTCGTTTTGGTAAGAAACTGCCCTTTGCGTCAGAGCGCCTGATTGCCCTGATACAAAAACAGCCACAGCGCTATCGCGCCGCCCCCAACAACACCTTGCGCCTGCACGGCCGCTTTGAAACACCCGGGGAACGCGTCGCCGCAGTGGATGAGGTGCTGCAGTGGCTGAAAAACGGCCAGAATGGCGCTTTGTCTTGACCCCTTTGTCTTGGCTCTTCGAATGCGCTACCATGGAAAACAGTGCCTGAAACCAAAGCCTCTCAAGGAGTGCCAATGATCAACCTTGCCCTGCTTTACTGGAAAAGCCCCCCGAAATGGACTCGGACTAACCCGGTAGCCTTTAGAGTGGTTCACACAACTTTCTGGCCCCTGCGGTGCGTGCTGATCGCCGTTAGTTTGCTTGTGCTTGCCAGCGCCCAGGCCGCCATGGTTCAGTCAGCGCACTACATGCCCCTGCAAAAACACGGCGCCTACGATGTGGAAGTGCTGGTTTTTTCCCGCGGCACGCAGGCTGCCACAAGGCCCGCAGATCAGGTCCAGTGGGTGGACGTCAGCGACACCATCCGGCTGCAGGAAAAACCCGACAACTGGCCAGAGTGGAAGTGGGCCACGGCGGAGCACACTCCGTCTGCTGACAACAGCCACTGGACCATGCCAGTGGAAGAACAAAAGCCTCAGGTGCTGGTGGATTACGCGCGTGGGGATCTGTTTTTGAACAAAACAGCCGCAAAACTGAACCAGCAACCCGGCTGGCGCGTGTTGCTGCACCGCAAATGGCGCTTGCAGCCCAGTGATTTCCAACAGCCCGTTTACCTGAACCTTTCCACCACTACGCCTCCGGTGTCCCAGGCACCGGGCAAAGGCGAAGCCATGTCTGGCGGGAGTTCCACCACCATGAACGAAGAAACCCAGCCTTTAGAGGCGCAAATGGAGACAGCGCCGGGCCTGTTGGGCAAACTGGCCTTTTCCAAAGGGCGCTACCTGCACATTGATGCCCGGTTACAAAAAGTGAGCACCAGCCCCAATGGCACCTTGGGCGTTTCGACGCTGCAGGAAAAAAGGCGCGTCCACAGTAAGGTGCTGCAGTATTTCGATCACCCGGATTTCGGCGTGCTGGTCCTGATCACGCCTTTGCAGGCTCCCCAGCGGCCAGGCTCAGGTGTTGAACCGGCCAAGGAAGGTGAGAATAACGCAGCAAAGCAGGCCAGCGCGAAACAATCCCCTGATACTACGGCTGAAAATAGCACCGTTAATCCCCAGAACCAAGGAGATCCACCGCCATGAAAACAAAAAACTTCCATCTCATTGTCGTGACCGCCCTGATGCTGGCACTGACGGCTTGCAAACAGCAGCCCGAGGCCAAAAACTGGCGCGTCATCCCTTCTGAAAGCACTATTTACCTGGTCACCACAAAAAAACTGCACGTAGCCGAAGTCATGCGGCTGACAGACCTGTCCGGCTATTACGACGGCCAACATTTCAGGCTTGAAATTCGTCTGGACAGCATTGACAGCGGCATTCCCTTACGAGATGAGCGCATGCAGAAACACCTGTTTGAAACAGACCAGCACCCGCAGGCTGTGCTGAAAGCGGAACTGCCTGCCGCGACGCTGCAAACGGGCAAACACAAAGTGGTTTTCACCCTGATGATGCATGGCAAGGAACAGGAATACCCGGCCGAAATCTGGGTTTCGGAACTGGCCCGTGACAAGCGACTGGTGTCACTGGTTCGTCCGGTGCTGGTGCGCGCGGAGGATTTTGATCTGGACAAGGGCATCGAGGTGCTGGCCAGCCTTGCCAAGCTGGTGAATATCAGCCACACGGTGCCGGTCACTGCCGAAATCGTGTTGCAGCCAGCGCCGAATAAAACAGGCAAATAAACCTGGCAAGTTAATCACGGCAAACGGGTACCTGAACCGCTGGCCACGTCGGCCACTGGTTTTCCCGATGCTAGGCGGCCTGCCAGAGAGCGCGCCATGGTTTGGATTAACCCAGGACTTCCGTTCCACCCAGGTATGGACGCAGCACCTTGGGCACGGTGATGGAACCGTCGGCATTCTGGTAGTTTTCCATCACCGCAATCAGTGTCCGCCCCACGGCAAGGCCGGAGCCATTCAGCGTGTGCACCAGCTGCGGTTTTTCTCCCGCCTGCGGCCGGAAACGCGCTTTCATGCGGCGGGCCTGAAAATCCGTGCAATTGCTGACTGAGGAAATTTCCCGGTAGGTGTCCTGTCCCGGTAGCCACACCTCCAGGTCGTGGGTGCGCGCGGCGCTGAATCCCATGTCCCCGGTGCACAGCAGCATCACCCGGTAAGGCAGCTCCAGTTTTTGCAAAATGGTCTCCGCATGGCCGGTCATCTCATCCAGCGCCTGCCAGGATTTTTCCGGGTGCGCAATCTGCACCATTTCCACTTTCTCGAACTGGTGCTGGCGGATCATGCCGCGGGTGTCCCGGCCATAACTGCCGGCTTCGCGGCGAAAACAGGGCGTGTGCGCGGTCATGCGCAGTGGCAATTTGTCCGCTGGGAGGATTTCATCAGCCACCAGGTTGGTCAGCGGCACCTCAGCGGTGGGAATCAGGTAGCGTTCGTCTTCTGTAACAAAGGCATCTTCGGCAAATTTCGGCAATTGGCCGCTGCCCAGCATGGCTGAGGCATTGACCAGGTATGGCACGTAATACTCCTCATAACCGTGTTCAGCGGTGTGCGTATCCAGCATGAACTGGGCCAGGGCCCGGTGCAAACGCGCCAACGGCCCGGACAGCACGGTAAAGCGGGAACCCGACAGTTTGGCGGCGGATTCGGCATCCATCCAGCCGTTCACTGCGCCCAGCGCCACGTGATCGCGCACCTCAAAATCAAACTCACGCGGCTGCCCCCAGCGGCGCAGTTCTACGTTGTCGTTTTCATCCGCCCCCACCGGCACGCTGTCATCCGGAAGATTGGGCAGATAGAGCATCAGCTCGCGAATCTGCTGTTGCACCTGTTCCAGTTGCGCCTGGGCCTCCTTGAGGGCATCACCCAGCTGTGCCACTTCCGCCAGCAATGGCTGGATGTCCTCACCCCTGGCCTTGGCCTGGCCGATGGACTTGGACAGGACATTGCGTTTGTTCTGCAATTGTTCAGCCCTGACCTGCCAGTCCTTGCGGACGGCTTCCAGTTTTTGCCACTGCTCCACATCCAGCTCATGGCCGCGGGTACGCAGTTTTTCAGCGATGCCGTGCAGGTCGCTTCTCAGTTTTTGGGGATCAAGCATGGGATAGGTTCACCAATTGAGTTGGAGTTATCGGTTGTTGTTCGGTTAATCAAGCATTTTACCGGCTATTGCGGTTTTTTCGGTGATTTTTGCCACGCAAAAGGCGCTCCCCTGACCTGGCTGGCCGCTTCCAGCCACGCCGCGTGCGCCTGGCATTCGGCGTCGCTGGCACGGCGTACCGGAATCGGTGGCAACTGGCTCAGATCCAGGGTGACCTCATCACCGCTGTGGGTCTGTGCTTGCAATGACAGGCTTACCTGACCACCGGTCATGGCCAGGTAAACGTCCGCCAGCAACTGGGCATCCAGCAAGGCTCCGTGTAAAGTCCGGTGCTCGCTGTTGACCCGATAACGCTTACACAGGGCATCCAGACTGTTGCGGGCGCCGGGGTGTTTGCGTCGAGCGTATTCCAGCGAATCGGTGATTTGACACAGGTCCTGCAACCGCTGCTGGTGGCCAATCAGGCTCAGCTCGTTATTCAGAAAGCCCACGTCAAAAGGCGCGTTATGAATCACCAGTTCGGCCCCATCAATAAATGCCAGAAAATCATCTGCCACATCGGCAAACAGGGGCTTGTCAGCCAGGAAATCCAGATCCAGGCCATGCACTTCCAACGCGCCGGCCTCGATGTCGCGTTGCGGGTTCAGGTACTTATGCCAGGTGCGACCGGTGATTTGCCGATCATGCACTTCCACGCAGCCAATTTCGATCACGCGGTGGCCTTCGCTGACCTTGATGCCAGTGGTTTCGGTGTCAAGCATAATTTGTCGCATGGTGAGCCTCTTCCTGTTGTCCCGTTGGCCTGATCTCAGGCCAGTCAGTGCTTCTGGTGACTGTTATCCGGATCACCGGATTCCTGTTCCAGCGCTGCCTCGGTGGCTGACAAGCTGACAGGTTTGTGACTGTCACGCAGGGTTTCAGCGGCGTTGCGGGCCAACGCGTCTACCCGCTCATTTTCCGGGTGACCCGCGTGCCCCTTGACCCAGTGCCAATGAATGTCATGCCGTGCCGCTTCGGCATCCAGGGCTTGCCAGTAGTCCTTGTTTTTCACCGGCTTCCTGTTGGCTGTTTGCCAGTTGTTTTGCTTCCAGTTAGGCAACCACTGGCTGATTCCGTCGAGTACGTAACGCGAATCGCTGTATAAATCCACTTCACAGGGGCGCTTCAAGGCCTGCAGCGCACTGATCACAGCTTGCAGTTCCATTTGATTGTTAGTGGTTTGCGGGTGATTGCCGTGCAGCTCTTTTTCCACCCCACAGGCAGAAACCAGCAATGCGCCCCAACCGCCGGGGCCGGGATTACCCAGGCAGGCACCGTCGGTGTAAATCTTTACCCTGGATTTTTTTTGTGGCATGCTTGGCTCTGTTTTGGCGCGGCTGAAAACAGGCCATTTTAACGCATGAATCTGATTCCCATTCCCGCTTTTTCTGACAATTACCTGTGGACCCTCCACAATGGCCAGCAGGCGCTGGTGGTAGACCCAGGTGATGCCGCGCCTGTGGTGGAGTATCTGCAGAAAAACCAACTGGACCTGGCCGCTATCCTGATTACCCACCATCATGCCGATCACATTGGCGGCGTGGGCAGCCTGAAGCGGCTGTATGACTGCCCGGTGTATGCACCGGATGACCCCCGCATTCCCATCAGGGACGTGATCGTGGCTGATAATGATGCGATTCAGGTTTCCCCCGGGGAGAAAACCTTTCGTGTGATGGCAGTGCCGGGTCACACCTTTACGCATGTGGCCTACTTCACCGATGGCCTGCTGTTCTGTGGCGATACGTTGTTCAGTATCGGCTGTGGAAGATTGTTTGAGGGAACCCCGGAACAAATGTGGCATTCTTTGCAGCGCCTGCGCGATTTGCCCGAAGACACACAGGTCTGCTGCGCCCACGAATACACGCTGAGCAACATTGACTTTGCCCTGGCAGTGCTGCCAGGCGACCCGGCCCTGCTGGCCTACAAAAAAATCGTGCAAGAACGTTTGCGCGCCGGCCGGCCTTCATTGCCTTCGCGCATTGGCATCGAGCG
The DNA here is from genome assembly GCA_015494035.1 of Lysobacterales bacterium. Classification (GTDB taxonomy): domain Bacteria; phylum Pseudomonadota; class Gammaproteobacteria; order Xanthomonadales; family Marinicellaceae; genus S144-45. Next base: position 5,700 of record WGBZ01000110.1, read on the forward strand.
GGCTTTAAACCCTTTTCTGAACTGCCACCGCAGCGACATCCGACAGGCGGCCGAGCGGCATTGCGGGCAACCACTCAATGATGAAGTAGCCGTGTTTGCCTGCCTTCGGCAGTGGAAAGATCAGTTTTAAAGGTTTTTTTGATGGGCCCAAACGACGTCTCGGGCTATCATAGCCGCCTGCCGTTATGGCCACGAAAATATTTTCACATCACGAGGACAGACCATGGGGATATTGGATAACAAAAAAGCACTGGTTGTGGGCGTTGCCAGCAACCGTTCCATCGCCTGGGCCATCGCCGAGGCCTTGCACCGGGAAGGCGCCGAACTGGCGTTTACCTATCAAAACGAGAAACTCAAGAAACGCGTTGACAAAATCGCCGAAGCCACCGGCTCTTCGCTGGTTTTGCCTTGCGATGTCAGCAGTGACGAACAGATTGAACAGGTGTTTGACGCCATTGGCCAGAACTGGGATGGCCTGGACATCATCATCCATTCGGTGGGCTTTGCGCCACGGGAGCTGTTGCAGGGCAACTACGTCGACAGCGTCACCCGGGAAGGGTTTCTCACCGCTCTGGACATCAGCGCCTACAGTTTTGTGGCATTGGCCAAGGGCGGACGGGAGCTGATGAAAGGGCGTAATGGCAGCTTGCTGACCCTGTCCTACCTGGGTGCGGTGCGGGCCATGGATAATTACAACGTAATGGGCGTGGCCAAGGCCGCACTGGAGGCCAATGTCCGCTATATGGCGCACAGCCTGGGGCCAGAAGGCACACGCGTCAATGCCATTTCGGCCGGGCCGATCAAAACCCTGGCTGCCTCGGGCATCGGCAACTTCAAGAAAATGCTTGATCACGTGGAGGCCAAGGCGCCCCTACGTCGCAGCGTGACGCAGGAAGACGTGGCCAATGCCGCCACTTTTCTGAGCTCAGACTGGGCCCGCGGCATCACCGGCGAGATCATGTACGTGGATGCCGGCTACAACATCATGGGCATGACCGACCTGATTGAGTAGGTCGAAGACGATATTCTTGGTCACAAAAAAGCCACCGTTACAGGTGGCTTTTTGTTAACCCGAAAAAAGGGTTTGGTATGTTTCCAGCACTGGTTTACTGCTGGTTGAACTTGTCTTCAAAGACAATAATATCCGCATCGTTCTTCAACTGTTCCAGCACCGCTTGCAGATCATTCCGTGCGGCATTGCGCTGAATCTGCAGCTTCATGGCTGTCAGTTCGTCTTCGTTCATTTTCGCCGTGTCGGCATCATGCACACCTTTCAGCGCCACCACGGCCACCTGCCCCTGGTTGAGCGGAATCGCGCGAACTACGGTTCCTTCGGCCGGCTTGGGCAAGGCGAATGTTTTCATTAACAATTCACGCGGCACGCTGGCATCGCTGCGAGAAACCTGTGTGGCCTGTTTCAGTTCATAGCCTTTTTCTTTAGCCAGTTCTGCAAGCGGCTGGCCAGCACTCACGGCTGCGGCCATCTGCTCACCAGCGGCCAGGGCCAACTGCTGGCCTTTCTGCGCTTTCAGGGCTGCCACAATGGTGTTTCTGACTTCATCCAGCGATTTGCGTGCTGCGGGTTTGTGGCCCAGCAGTTTGACAAAGGCGATGTGATTGTCCCCCAGATCAATGACGTCTGAATTGCGTCCGTCTTCCAGCACTTCGGTTGAGAATGCGGCGTTCTGAAAGTTGGGGTGAGCGGCAATGCCTGTGGCACTGGCACGATCAAAATAACCCGTTTGCTTGATGGTTAGGCCAGCCTTTTCGGCGGCTTCATCCAGACTGTCGTAGGACTCCAATACCTGCGTTTCCAGTTCGTTAGCCTTATTCAGAAAGGCTTCATCGGCCTTGTTCAAACGCAGCTCCTGGGCCAGCTCATCCTTAACATCTTCATAAGCCGGATAAGGCGCTGTCTTGATAATGTGATAGCCGAATTTTGTTTTGACTGGCTCGGAGATCTCATCCCAACCCATGGAGAACAACGCCTTGTCAAACTCAGGCACCATGACACCCTGAGCCACCATGCCCAGATCGCCGCCCTGGGCCGCTGAACCCGGATCCTGAGACTCGGCCTTGGCCAGTTCGGTAAAATCCGCGCCATTTTTCAGCTGCTGATACAGTGCCTGGGCTTTTTCCAGGGCTTTTTTATCGGCTTCGGGGCTGTCATCTTCTGGCGTAATGAGGATATGCGCCGCCTGGCGCTTTTCAGCTGCCGCCGGGTTATTCTTGCGCTCTTCATAGACTTGACGGATTTCGTCTTCGCTGACTGGCATCTGCCGAGCCAGGTCATCAAGACTCAATTCAATGTACTCCACGTTGACCTGTTCGGGCTGCATAAACTGGTCGCCAAATTCATTATAATAGGCTTCAATATCCGCTGCTTCTGGCTGATAGTCGGCACTGAATTGCTGCGGTGAAAGCACAAGATAGGCAAAATCACGCGTCTGTTTGGCCAGTTTCCAGGCCTGGCGCGCTTCCTTGTCGGTGGCAAACGCCGAAGCCGAGACCAGATCGGCGATAGCACCGGCCGTCATTTCGTCACTCAGGGTTTGTTCAAAGGCGCGTGCGCTTTGACCACGGTTGCGCAGGAAATTCGCGTACGCCTCTTTGCTGAACTGGCCGTCAATCTGAAAAATGGGGGCTTGCTGAATGGCGTCTCGCAACTGTTGCGGCGTCACGATAAACCCGCCTTGGCTCGCTTGCTGGCGCAGCACTTCGGATTCGATCATGTTTTCCAGGAACTGGCGACGGACGGTCGGGTTATCCAGTTGCGCTGGGTCGAAATTTTCGCCCAGTTGGTTCATCAAGCGTTGGCGATACTGGGCAAATTTCCGGTTGTATTCGTCGACACTGATTTTTTTGCCGTTGACAGTGGCCACGGCGTCGTTATTTGAACCGGTGAGGTAATTTTGCACGCCCCAGAAACTGAAGGTAATGACCAACAGCCCCATGAGCAAGGTCATGCCAAGACCGGTGGCATTTTTTCGGATCGAACTGAGCATGGTGGTGTGTCCCTGGAATTCGTCAGAAGTTAATAAAGACAAAGGGCGTCATAAGACACCCTTTGGCTTTGAATGAGATGGCGGAGCGGACGGGACTCGAACCCGCGACCCCCGGCGTGACAGGCCGGTATTCTAACCAACTGAACTACCGCTCCGAACTCTTTTTTTGCTTGCCGGTCAACCCGTTTAAAGTGACCTGGCCAGAACCCTGTCTGTCTCATCAGCAGAGGGTGGGTTTGCGGTCTTTCGACCTGAAGTCGAACTGACCGTTGAGTGTTTGCACACTCCCTGTTAACTGGTGGGTGCTGAGGGGATCGAACCCCCGACCCTCGCCTTGTAAGGGCGATGCTCTCCCAGCTGAGCTAAGCACCCGTCGAAAAGGTCGCTTAGTTTACTGCATCCTTAAGGGCTTTGCCAGCCTTAAATGAAGGAACTTTTGCCGCTTTAATCTGGATGGTTTCACCAGTGCGCGGGTTACGTCCCTGACGGGCTGCGCGTTCCTTCACAGAGAAGGTTCCGAAACCGATCAAGCTCACACTATCCCCTTTTTTGAGTGCTTCAGTCACGCACTCAATCATCGCATCCAGGCATTCGCCACAGGCAGCTTGTGACATTCCTGTCTTCTCAGCTACACACTTTACAAAATCACTTTTTTTCATTATTGACTCCTTCTGAATTGAATAAACAACTATCGGATGTGGCCGGTGTCCCCGCCGATATGGTGATAACCAATAGCTTCCGAACTGCGGATTGTAAACCAATCAACAGTCCTTGTGCCAATAAAATCAAGGGTTTTTCAGGCAATCGGCAGCAATTCACAAAACACGATTCAGAATGCGGCTTTTAGTTAGGTTGGTATCCTTTCATGGCTACAAAGAGCAGCAAAAACTGATGCAGCATGTTTACCGTCCCGCCTCTGAATTACCCCTACAAACAAAAAAGCCCCGAATTGAGCGAGGCTTTTTTGCGTCTAGAATGAATAGTCGCGCCCCATTCCCGGGCCACTCTGGGGCAAATCAGTGGCTGACTGAGCCGATACCGGTTTTACCGCTTTTCTTGCTGGCGGCAATCACCGGCAGGATTTCCTCGGTCTCCAGCGCCTTGACCGGTTTTTTCAAGGCAATCTGCAATACCTCGTCAATGCTCTTGACCGGAACAATCTCAATGCCATCCAGAATTTGCTCAGGCATTTTTTCAAGGTCTTTGGCATTGTCTGCCGGGATCAGCACTGTCTTGATACCACCACGCAAGGCGGCCAGCAGTTTTTCCTTCAACCCACCGATTTCCAGCACGCGACCGCGCAGGGTGATTTCTCCGGTCATGGCCACATCGGCACGAACCGGGTTCTGGGTCAATGCCGACACCAGCGCGGAGCACATGGCGATACCGGCACTGGGACCATCCTTGGGTGTGGCCCCTTCGGGCACGTGCACGTGAATGTCGGTTTTCTGAAACACTTCCGGCTTGATGCCCAGTGCATGCCGACGGGCACGGACCACCGTCATGGCCGCCTGAATGGACTCTTTCATGACGTCACCCAGGTGACCGGTGAGCACTTGCTTGCCTGAGCCTTCCAGTACAGAGGCTTCAATCTGCAGCAGGTCACCACCCACTTCTGTCCAGGCCAGACCGGTAACGGTGCCCACTTCATCCTGCTTTTCCGCCAGGCCGAAGCTGAACGGCTTGACCCCCAGAAAGTCTTTCAGGTTTTTCGCGGTCACACTGATCTTGCCGGTGTCCAGCTGGGTCAGAATCTGCTTGACGGCCTTGCGGCAAATGCGCGAGATGGCCCGTTCCAGATTCCGCACACCAGCTTCACGCGTGTAATAACGTATGATATCGCGAATCGCCGTTTCACTGATTTTCAGCTCGGACTTCTTCAGCCCGGCGTTTTTTACCTGCTTGGGCACCAAATAACGCTGGGCGATCTGGATTTTTTCCTGCTCGGTGTAACCGGGCAAGGTAATGATTTCCATCCGATCACGCAATGGGCCTGGGATATTCAGCGAATTGGCCGTGGCCACAAACATGACCTCGGACAGGTCAAAGTCGATTTCCAGGTAATGGTCGTTGAATGCGGCGTTCTGTTCAGGGTCCAGCACTTCCAGCAGGGCCGAGGCCGGATCGCCGCGAAAATCGTTGCTCATTTTATCCAGTTCATCCAGCACCATCAGCGGGTTGCTGGTGCCGGCTTTCTGGATGTTCTGAATAATGCGACCCGGCATGGAACCGATATAGGTTCGTCGATGGCCACGGATTTCGGCCTCATCGCGCACACCACCCAGGGACATGCGCACAAAATCCCGGTTGGTGGCCTTGGCAATGGACTTGCCCAGCGAGGTCTTGCCCACACCCGGCGGCCCCACCAGGCATAGAATCGGGCCACGAATCTTGTCCATGCGCTGCTGCACGGCCAGGTATTCAAGAATGCGCTCCTTGACTTCTTCCAGGCCGTAGTGATCCTCATCCAGAATTTTGCGGGCATGCTCCAGATCCTTGTGGATTTCCTTGCGCTTGCCCCATGGCAATGCCGCCAGCGTTTCAAGGTAGTTGCGAACCACGGAGGCCTCGGCCGACATGGGAGGCATCATCTTGAGTTTTTTCAGCTCTGAATCGGCCTTTTTACGGGCGGCCTCACTCAGTGGCAGGGCCTCCAGCTGCTTTTCCAGCTCGGCAAAATCATCATTGGATTCGTCCAGTTCAGTCAGCTCTTTCTGAATCGCCTTGATTTGTTCATTCAGGTAGTACTCGCGCTGACTTTTTTCCATTTGATTCTTAACCCGGCCGCGGATTTTCTTTTCCATTTCCATCAGCTCGAGCTCGGACTCGATTTGACCCAGTACCGCTTCCATGCGCTCGGCTATGTCCGTAATTTCAAGAATTTTCTGTTTTTCAGGCAAGCCGATGCCAAGGTGTGCTGCGATGGTATCAGGCAAACGACCCAAGTCATCAATATTGGCCACAGTATTAATCAATTCACGCGGAACCTTCTTGTTGCGCTTGATATACTTTTCGAATCGGTCGCGCAAGGCCTTGGCCAGCACCGTGGCTGCGGTTTCACTGCTGTTCAACGTTTCTTCCAGCGGCTGATAGTCCAGCGTGTGGAAAAAGCCGTCGGCCGACAACTGGTTTAGGCGAACACGCTCGCCGCCTTCAATCAGCACCTTGTGGGTGCCATCAGGCAATTTGACCATTTGCAGGATGGAGGACAGGGTTCCCACCTGATACACGTCATCAATGCCAGGCTCGTCGTCCTGGGGGTCCTTTTGTGCCAGCAGAATTATGGGCAGGTTGTTCTGCATGGCGTATTCCAGCGCCTGAACAGATTTTTCCCGGCCAACAAATAGTGGCACCACCATGCCCGGGTAGACCACCACATCACGTAGCGCCAGTACCGGGGTGATTTGCTTTTCTCGTGTTTTTTGTTGGGTTGCTTCTTGTGTTTTCACTTCTGTCGTCATTTCTTCGTTTCCTTATACTTCGTCGTTACTTTTCTATGTTTGTTTTAGCTGTGCAGAAATTGCGTCTCGGATCGAATTTGCTGCCTCCAGGCGGGCCGGTCCCAGTGGGAAGCCTCTTTCAACGTCAGCGTACTCCACGTCAAATGGCACTGTGTCTTTTACCTGGGACTAATGGTGTCGAATGTGGCGTTTTTCAAGCCATAAAATTTCCTGTTACTGTTCCGGACTGAAGGTGCTTACCCGCAATGGCTGGAAAAAATTCCGCTAAAAAAAAGGAGCCATGACGACTCCTTTCTCTTAATTCGCAATGGCTGGCCCTGGTGCAGGCTTCACGCCGAAGAACTCAGGTTTTCATAGATCACGTAGGGCTTGGCGTCTTCCTCGATCACCGCCCGATCTATCACAACCTTTTTGACATTTTTCATGTCCGGAAGTTCATACATGATGTCCAGCAGCGCCTTCTCCATGATGGTGCGCAGGCCACGCGCGCCGGTCTTTCGTTCCAGTGCCTTGTGGGCGATGGCCAACAGGGCATCAGGACGGATTTCCAACTCCACGTTTTCCATATCAAACATGTGGGCAAACTGCTTGGTGATGGCATTTTTCGGCTCCTGAAGAATGCGGATGAGAGAATTTTCATCCAGGCGTTCCAGCGTCGCCACCACTGGTAAGCGGCCCACAAATTCAGGGATCAGGCCATACTTGACCAGATCATCCGGTTCCAGCTCTTCAAAAACGGCCAGTTTGTCTTCATTTTCCTGCGGAGACGATACGTCCGCTGAAAAACCGATGCCGGATTTCTCCGAGCGTTGTTCAATGATTTTTTCCAGTCCGGAAAAGGCGCCACCGCAGATAAAAAGAATGTTCTTGGTGTCCACCTGCAGGAATTCCTGTTGCGGGTGTTTGCGCCCACCCTGGGGCGGCACCGATGCCACAGTACCCTCAATGAGTTTCAGCAGGGCCTGTTGTACGCCTTCACCGGACACATCACGGGTGATGGACGGGTTGTCGGACTTGCGCGAAATCTTGTCAATTTCGTCGATATAGACGATGCCGGTCTGCGCTTTTTCGACGTCGTAATCGCATTTTTGCAATAGCTTCTGGATGATGTTTTCCACATCCTCCCCCACGTAACCAGCCTCGGTCAAGGTGGTGGCATCGGCAATAGTGAAGGGCACATCCAGAATCCGCGCCAGCGTTTCGGCCAGCAGGGTCTTGCCCGAGCCAGTCGGTCCTACCAGCAGGATATTGCTTTTGGACAGCTCAATGTCGTCCTTGGCCTGATTGGACTGAATGCGTTTGTAGTGATTGTAAACCGCCACGGAAAGGATTTTTTTGGCCTTTTCCTGCCCAATCACGTAATCGTCCAGATGCTGGTGAATCTGTTTCGGTGAAGGCAGCTCCTTCATCCCTTCCGGGGTGGCCTCTTCCAGTTCATCGCGGATGATTTCGTTGCACAAATCGACGCATTCATCGCATATAAAGACACTGGGTCCTGCGATGAGCTTGCGGACTTCCTGCTGGCCTTTGCCGCAGAAATTGCAATAGAGGTTTTTTTCTTTTTCAGTAGTCATGTGCTTCGTGTGCCGTGATTTGTCGTGCTGCCGTGTGTTCCTTCTGTCCGGAGTATAAAACATGCCGGGCAAAAACCCAAAGATTGTCACGAAATCCAGGGGCTTTGATGCGCCAGACCGGCTCTGGGTTTCCCAGATCGGCACTATGGGCACAAATTGTCACTCGCTTTACACCTAAGACCGGCACTCAGGCCGTCTGATGGCATTGACAGGAGACAAAATGCGGGTGGGGCCGCTCAATTTCAAGAGCGGTGGCTGATCACTTCATCGATCAGGCCATAGGCTTTGGCTTCCTCGGCACTGAAGAAGTTGTCGCGGTCGGTGTCCTGTTCAATGCGTTCCTTTGGCTGACCGGTGTGCTTGGCCATCAGGGCGTTGAGTTGATCACGCAGCTTCAGGACTTCACGGGCATGAATGTCAATGTCGGTGGCCTGGCCCTGAAAGCCACCCAGTGGCTGATGAATCATGACGCGGCTATTGGGCAAGGCGTAACGCTTGCCTTTGGTGCCGGCGGTCAAAAGGAAAGCGCCCATGCTGGCGGCCTGTCCCATGCAGATGGTGCTGACGTCCGGTTTGATAAACTGCATGGTGTCGTAGATGGCCATCCCGGCCGTGATGACGCCACCGGGGCTGTTAATGTAGAGGGAGATGTCC
>WGBZ01000111.1 GCA_015494035.1 Lysobacterales bacterium
GTTAACAACTGTAAAAACAAGCCATGAACTACTATCAGATTCTCGGTGTGAGCGAAAACGCCACGCAGGTCGAAATCAAGAAAGCCTACAAGCGCCTGGCGATGAAATATCATCCGGATCGCGTGGGTGATGACAAGGAGAAACACGAGAAATTCAAGGAGATACATAAGGCCTATTCGGTGCTCAGTGATGAAGCTAAACGGGCCCAGTATGACCGCTTTGGCGAAGCCGGAGTCAACACCGGAGGCGGCTTTGGGGGCGGATTCCATGGCGGTTTTCAGGGTGATTTTGGCGATATTTTCGGAGACATTTTCAACGACGTTTTTGGAGGCGGTGCGCGTGGCCGGCCACAGCGGGGTCGGGACATTCAGGTCCAGATTGAACTGAGCCTGGAAGAAGCGGTATTTGGCACCAGCAAGGAAGTGCATATTGCCACCCGCGTGCCGTGTTCCTATTGCGAAGGCACCGGTTCGGAAGACGGCAACATGCAAACCTGTGAAACCTGTGGCGGACAGGGCCGCGTGCGTTTGCAACAGGGCATGTTTTCCGTTCAGCAAACCTGCCCCCGGTGTCAGGGCAGCGGCCGCATGTACATCAACCCCTGTCAACACTGTGGCGGCGAAGGCCGACGCCAGGAAACGCGTAAATTATCCATTAAAATCCCCGCCGGCGTGGATACTGGAGATCGCATCCGGCTTTCCGGAGAAGGCGAAGCTGGCCCGCTGGGAGCGCCGTCTGGCGACTTGTTTGTGGATGTGCGGGTCAAACCGCATCCCATTTTCCAGCGCCATGGGGACGATCTGTTTTGTGAAATGCCCATCGGTTTCGCCACCGCGTGCCTGGGCGGCGAACTGGAAGTGCCCACGCTGGACAAGCCCGTGAGTCTGAAAATCCCCGAAGGCACCCAGACCGGCAAGGTGTTTCGAGTGCGCGGCAAGGGCGTTAAATCCGTGCGCAGCAACCGCACCGGGGACTTGCTGTGCAAGGTGGTGATTGAAACACCGGTGAATCTATCCGCCGAGCAAAAGGAACTGATTCGCCAGCTGGATGAAAGCCTGAGCAAGAAATCGAAGAAGCACAGCCCCAAAAGCAGCTCCTGGCTGGATTCGGTCAAGGGCTTTTTCGAGAAGGTCAAGTCGGCGTGACCAACATCCTGGCACAGCCAACCGGGGCAACAGGTAATCAAAGCCCAATACGCTTGGGGATCAGTGGTGCCAGTGGCCGCCTGGGTCAGGCGTTGCTACAAGCCATCAACCATGATCCCCGGTGGCAACTATGTGCGGCCTGGGTGGCTGGTGACGATTCGAAGCGGGGCCAGGAAACGGGCTTGGCCGGCGTGCGGTACACGGCCTTGCCTGATGCCGACTCACCGGATTCATGCACTGACCCGGCCAACCCGGCATGCCCGCAGGTGGTGGTGGATTTTTCCTCGCCTTCGGCCCTGAAGCCACTTTTAGCCACGTTACGCAGTTGGAACGTGCCCCTGGTCAGCGGAACCACTGGCTTGGGTGTTGATGAGTTTGCGGCCCTGCGCGAGGCCAGCACGGACATCCCCGTGCTGTGGGCGCCGAATTTCAGTTTAACGGTTCAATTGATGCAGGACTTTCTCGCGCGCCTTGGGCGCGTTCATGGTGACAGCTGGCAGGCACGCATCGACGAGACCCATCGCGCAGAAAAAAAGGATGCCCCCTCGGGTACCGCACTGGCGCTGGCTCAAGCGCTGGCAGGCAGTGGCGCGGAACAGGCCCACACAGTAGCCAATGCGCTTGAGAAGATCAGCGATCTCACCTTTGCTCTTGGCCCTGTGTCCATACAAAGCCATCGTGTCGGCCAGGTGGCAGGCATTCATGAAGTGAACCTCAACACACCCGGCGAAACGTTAACCCTGCGTCACGAGGCCGAAAGCCCGGCCCTGTTTGCCAATAGCGCACTGCAGGTGGCTCGTTGGCTGATTCAGCAACCAGCAGGATATTATCAGCTGAAGGATTATACCCGGTCGGTAGCGCCCCAGAATTAAGGCCAAAACAGAATAAGACCAAACCAGAATAAGACCAAACTTTACACAATCTGGCTCCCAAGTTATAGCCGGATCACGGAAAGGAAGTTGGCGGACTCAATTCTGCGGAAATGTCGCCGGATTGGTAAAGACCCAGTCCCTGTCTTTAACTGGCGTGTGACAGGAAATACAGACCTGCGGGCCTTTTTGGAAGGGTTTTTGCTCCGCACCCACCCAGCGTGCCCAGCCCCAGCCGTGGGTTTGTGCAAACTTTTTGCTGTCCTTGAACATAAATTCCGCGTGCACGAATTCCTTTGGTGCCTGCGCCGCTGGCCAGGTTTCATGCGGCCCCTGTTTCCACACCACCTTGCCCAGAATGGCGCCATCGGGCCACGGATTGGTTTGGCCTTTTCGCGCCGCTTCAATGGCGATGGGGTTGCCCACGATCAGCCGCAGAGAATGATTGTCAGTACGCTGTGACACTCCGATGGCAGCCCAGTTCTGCCACCCTTCGGGATAGGCAATGCCGTGGGAAGGCGCTGGCAAGTTTGTGGCTACAGGCTGATTGCTGAGAGACTCCTTGTTGACACAGGCGGTCAGTGTCACCAAACTGATGGCCACAAGGCCGGCTTTTGACAGGAAATGGATTTTCATGCGGTGTTCTCCAGCGAGCGGGTTTTAATGGCAGTTATTATGGCATAGGCGACGGTGATGGCTTTGTGCCTGGGGTCACATACGGTCACGTCAGCAGCTTGTTATCAATTGTGGCCTCAGTCACTGATATCGGGTTCAAAAAAAGACCAGCGAATTTCCGGGAAAGCGGTTTTCATTTCCCGTTCCACCTGATTGACGGCCTGGATCAGGGATTTTGCATCTTTGAAGTCGTCCTGCATTTGTGCCTTCACGGCCACCATGACCTGATCGCCCATTTGCAGGGTAATCAAGTGAAACAGTTTTTTGATCTCCGGCCGGCTGCGTAAAAACTGTTCCAGTTCCTGGCGGCGAAAAGGCGCCATGGACTCACCAATCAACAGCGATTTGACTTCAATGCCCACCACCACGGCAATCACAATCAGCAGCACACCAATGGCCAGGGTGCCAATAGCATCATAAATGGGGTTGCCAGTCAGCATGGCCAGAACAATGAAACCCAATGCCAGAATCAGGCCGGTGATGGCGGCCAGGTCTTCCCCAAATACCACCAACAATTCACTTTGGCGGGATTCCTTGAACCATTGCCAGAAACTGCGACCACGACGCACCTTGTTGATTTCACGGATGGCGCCCCAGAGCGAAATGCCTTCGGCAATAATGGCAAACACCAATACACCAATGGCCACCCATGGTGCTTCCAGCGGCTGCGGGTGCTTGAGTTTGTGCCAGCCTTCGTAGAGTGAAAACATGCCGCCCATGGTGAAGAGGAAAATGGCGACAATAAACGACCAGAAATAAATTTCGTTGCCATAGCCCAGGGGGTATTTGTCATTCGGTTGCCGTTTGGCTTTTTTCATGCCATAGAGCAACAGGCCCTGATTGGCCGTGTCAGCCAGCGAGTGAATGGCCTCGGCAAACATGGCGCTGGAGCCGGTGAGCTTGGCGGCCACAAATTTTGCCACGGCAATGGAGGCATTGGCGCCCAGGGCAAACAGAACGGATTTGGTGGAGTCGGCTTTGGCCATGAAAGGTTCCTGTGTGAATTACTCTGAAGCGGTGTTCAAGCCCAGCACATCTTTGCCCTGACGAAAGGTGATGTCAACCGGAATGTGGGCTTTCTGGATGCGATTCAGGGTTTTTTGCAGGGCAGGTGAGATGTGGCCTTTTTCGTCAAACCACTGTTTGGTGCCCGCGTAGTCGCCTGTGCCCTGCAGGGTCAGGATTTTCTCGCTCAAGCCGGCAATGGCCCGGTGCATGGCTTCGGGATTAACCCGGTAAGTCTGTGTTTCCGGGTCGAACTCGAAGGCGCCATGATCGGCAAAATAATTGAAACGCAGTCGGTTGGCGATGCCGTGGGCGGAACTGGAACCAAAACGGATGGAACGGAAAATACCGGCCAGGAAAGTGGTGTAGTAGTCCATCAGTTCGCCGTCGGTGATTTCGCCTTTTTCCAGCAGTTTTTCCACCATGTACAAGCCCAGAATATCGGCCTTGCCTTCTTCGGTGGCCGAGGCCAGCTCCTTCAGCGCCTTACGCACCGGGCCTTTGTTGTTGATGGTGTTCTTGATGCCCAGCCCATGCGCCACTTCGTGAAACATGGTGTTGGCAAAAAAGGCATCAAAGGTCACGTGTTTGCGCTGATCCGGCGCGATGACCACATCGGCAATGGGCAGCAGGATCTTGTCGAACTTGGCCCGCATGGCGTTTTTCAACTGCAAACGGCGTGTGCCCTTGGCCAACTGAACCGCTTCATCGTTAGGCAGGTTGATGGCAATGGTTTTGGAACCGGCGTTGCTGTGACCGGCGTAATACACCACGTCGTAGGCATTCAGGTCTGAATCCGTGCCCGGCTTCTCCTGTTTTAAAGCCTCGGGCACCGGCAGGCCTTTTTGCAGTTCCGGCAGCAAGGCCGAAAAACGTGCCAGTTTCTGGCTCCACACCGGGTCTTTCAGCAGCACATAAGCCTCATAAGCCGCCTTGTAACCGAACAGCTGGTCTTCGTAGGTTTCGATAGGGCCAATCACCACATCGATGGGGTTGGTCTTGGTATCCAGCCACTGCATGTCACTGGCGCGAAAATCATCAGTTAAAAGTGCCTCGGCGCGCAGGTTCAGGTATTTGGCAAAGCCTTCATCGTGCGCCAGTTGCGCGGCTTCTTTCAAAAGGCCCGCTGCCTGCTTCAACCGGGCGGCATAGGCCTGGTGATAAGGCACTGTTATCAACTGGCCTTGCTCATTTCTTATCAATAGGGTGTACAGACCGGTTTTATCGGCCAGATCCGCCTGTTCGAATTCTTCCTTGGTCATGTCGGCCGGATAGAAGCGGGCACCCAGGGGTTTTTCGCCGTATTCGGGCAAAAATGGCCGGTCGCCATTGAGCCGATCCCAGGGGCCGTAGTTGATTTCCACCAGCCGTTTCAAGTTGTCATCGGCGTATTTGGTTTCTATGTCCTTCAACAAAGCCTGCTTGTCGCCCCAGGCCTGCTGCCAGAACAGATCATCCATCACCGTGGCGGCATCAATCAACAGACCAATCATTTTTTTCTGCTTGGCAGAATAGGGCGACAAGTCACCGCTCAAAGTGAATTCCGCGTAGATATCTTCCACTTTGGGAAGGTCCGGGTGGCTGGCTAAGGGTGTCTCGTGAGATACCCGATTTTCTCTAGAAATAGAGGCAGAATGTTCTAAATTATTGTCCCATTGCCTTTTGGCTTTACAGCCGGGTAACCCGGATGCCAGTATCAGGCAAATACATAAAACAAAGTTGTTTTTAATAGTATGGCACATGCCGGGAGCTCCACTGAAATTAGATCGGAAATCTTACCATGATACAGAGAAACCATCTTACCTGAAGTATATTCGGTGCCATGCCAGGGTGTGCTAAAATCCGGTTTTCTTTGACCTGGCTTGTCTATGAATCACGCTGTCTCCTCGGCTCTTCGCCGTTTTCGTTCATTGTGGCTTGTCCGTTTCTCTCGAAGACCCTGGATTTTGGCAAAAAACCGTTTTGGCAAATATTGTGTTCCACGATCCTCCGCGCACCGCCCAGCTGCACGACGTATTTTGAATGGCATGGTGCATGAACCACGAACTATTCGTTTTATCCGCCAAAATATGGGACAAGGTGATGTGATTCATGCGGGCACCTATTTTGGTGACTTTATTCCCGGTATCGCCAAAGCCATGCATCGTGGGCAAAAATTATGGGCTTTTGAACCCGTGCCTGAGAATTACCAGTGTGCCCAAAAAACCATTGCGTTGAACGACCTGGCAAATGTCCATTTGCGTAACGCTGGACTAGGTGCTTTTCCACAGACGGTGCAGATGATTGTTTCTGACCCGCAGGGCAGGGCACTGGGTGGTGGGAGCCGGATAGCAAAACAGCCAGCAAGTGATAGAGCCAGTGTGCCTATAGAGATTGATGCGATTGATAATGTGGTACCCTCTGACCGATCAGTCTCTATTATCCAACTGGATGTGGAAGGGCATGAGTTACCCGCCCTGCAAGGGGCCTGGAAAACCATACAAGAGAACTGGCCTATTCTGATTCTTGAGGTGCTTGGGAAAAATAATGTGCTTCAGGATGAATGGTTTATCAAGCACATTCGTGAAACGGGCAGTTATGACGTGGTTGGAAAGGTGCACGAAAATACCGTGCTGGCTCGTCCTGAGCATAAAATTGACAAAAGTCTATTGCAATGAAGGGTTTTTTCAGTATCAGTTTGCCAATCTGGCTTTTTTTTGCTTTTGCTTGCAGTATCGCCTGTGCTGCTGAGATTGAGTTCGATGGGGCCAAGCAAGAAAAGTTTATGTTTCTGATTAACTCCGATCCGCAGATGGGTGAGGCCGATAGCAAAAACAAGGGCATTCAGGTGATCAATCAGCTGTTGCGAGAATTTGTGCAAGAAACTAATGAACGTGACAAGTCAGAAACACCAGCTTTTGTGGCCTGGAACGGTGATCTGGTTTGGATGCCATACCCTAAGGCTTTCGCGAATTTCGAATCCATCGTAGAGAATTTGACAGCGCCCTCTGTTCTGGTTCATGGGAATCATGATGGAAAAAAAAATGACCCGCAGTTCCTTGATTTGCAACAACATCTGTCCGGTTACCGTCACTTGAATTATGCTTTTGATTACGGCAAGTGGCATTTTGTAGTAATAGCTTCCCAGCCAAAATACGATTCGCCGGAAAAAAAAGCCGCTATCCTCGCCTGGCTAGATCAAGAATTGAAAACACACCAGGATAAACCCGTGATGCTCTTTATGCATTACCATTTGTTGCCGGTGGGTTTGTCACAGATGGAATACTACTCGTACACGCCTGCAGCCTTCCGCAAACAGATGCTTGATACGGTGACCCGCTATGGCAATGTGAAATATGTTTTTTCAGGCCACGTCCATTCAGGTGTGAAATCCTCCGTTAAAGCCAGCCGTGAGTATAAGGGGACACGCTTTGTGGTAGTGCCCACACCGGTTATGCAACGGCCATTTGGCGAAGAGTACCCGGAATTTTCTGATCCCGGAACTTATGACAAACGTGGCTTTTACCTGGAAGTTTATGTCGATGGTGAAAATGTTCAAATGATCGGGCGCAAAATCCGGCATCCGGCCCGCAAGGAATTCCCTGAAAAATTCAAGGCATTTACTCTAGATGACGATCCCCGTTCATTTCTGCCAGAATCTCAGCAACTACCCAACAAAGAACTCTTAAATGGCGGTTTTGGCGATGGGCTGAGTGGCTGGCAGCATTCCTATCGTTATCGTAAAGATAAAAAACCCATGTTCGTCAACAAAGGGGTAAAAGGAGCCAACTACTTACGCCAAGTGTCCGGTTATGGCAGCTGGAACTTTGATGAATATGAGGAAACATCCCAAGTTATCAAATGGAATGGCAACAGACCCAATACGCTCAGTTATTTCTTTAGGCTTGGCCCTCTTTCTGCGCTTGGTGCGGGGGGGTATATCCGGGTGTTTTCCTACCTGAAAAATGGTCAGTTGGGGCCGGTAGTGCTGTTCCACTGGGGAACCAAAGAAAATAAAGTAGTGCATATGCCTCAGTCCTGGTTTTACAACGCCACGGGTGAGAGAGGCTATCGAAACTGGGTGGATGAACGGATTGACGGACATTCATTGGCAAGTTATGCCTTGCCGGTAAAAATAGCGAAAGCCACGCAATTTGATGTGGATCTGAACGCCATTTTTACTGAGTTGTTGCCTGATTCCTTGTCGCTTGATGATATAGAAAAAGTGGCAGTGGCGCATGGTATCTGGACACGTGTCAGCTTAACAGGGCATCCTTATCACAGTCAGCTGACCGTTGACGCGGTGCGTTTGTCGCATGATAAAGCGGATCAGCCATGGCAAGCAATAAGGATGAACGGGAAGCCCATTGACCCCTCGCTTCGTGATAAGGAAACCCCCTATGCGAAATTTGGGCGCGCGAGAAAAAAATAATGTCAGCCTTTGCCAAAGCACAGGTCGGGCTCAAGAAATTACACAGGAGTTTGCGCTTGAAAAGCCAATTTCAACTTGACAAGAAAATGCTGACTGACTGGTATGCACTGCCTGTTGCAGAAAGAAACCAGCAAAATAATGCGGTTATTGACGAGCTGGGTTTGCCTTGGCGGGCCATGGTTCGGCGAAGCCGCAAGCAACCCTTGCCGGGTTTGGCCGGGTTTCATGTGATTTTTTTTCATATCCCCAAAACCGGTGGCACCACGCTGGATTATCTGGTGGCGAAAAATTATCGAATTGACTACGTGCAGCAGGTCAATGCCCCGGCCCTTGACAGACACGTGGCCGGTGCATTCAAAAATGACCGGGCATACCGGGCTTACCTGGGCCACTTTGAACTGAATGACATCATTTACCAGTTACTGGACCGGCCCAAGCTGGCTCAATTCACTATGTTGAGGGAGCCGGTTTCGCGGGTTATTTCTTATTACGATTACCTGCGCAGCAGTCCAAACCACCCCAAATACGGCATTGCCAAGGATTTGAGCCTTGAAGAGTTCGTGTCTCATCCTGACATAGATGAAGTCGAGAACGGCCAGGCATATCGCCTGCTGGGGCTGATTCGTCATGGGCAATATACCACGGACCCGCGAACGGAGCAGGAATTGATCGAGGCGGTCAAAAATCAGTTGGCCGATCGGTTTTCCTTGTTTGGCTTGACAGAACGCTTTGATGATTTTCTGATCATGGCTCAACGGACGTTGGGCTGGAAAGACATTTTCTACAAGCGATTGAATGAATCCCGGGTGAAAACAGATAAATCCACCATACCAGCCAGCACAATTGAGCGAATCAAAGAACGTAACCGGTTGGATCTGGCTTTGTATGAATTCGCCCAAAAATTGTTTGCCAAACGGTTTGCACAGTTGGGGCTGAGCGAGCAAGACACCCAGCGCTTCCGGATGGCCAATGCCGAGTACGTGACACTGCTGGACTGGCACCAGCAATCTATGGCAGGGGAAGTAACCGGCCATGAATCAACTGGATGAAAAAGGCCCTGGTCAGTGTCTCTGGTCAATGGCGCAATTACCGGGGCGTCCTCGGTTGGCTGTTTGGTGGTTATTATCGTGCGGAGAAAAAAGCATTCTGGTTGGTTCAGTTGCTTATGGGCTTATCCACCGTGACGGGCTTTTTATGGATGACCGGCATTTTATTGGGTTTTGGGCGTAAGCAAAACTGGGGAAGCGGGCGGTTTGCCCTGCTGGCCCCGGTTTATGACTGGCCCATGTGGCAATGGCTGGGCTTTTTCTCCCTTTTTGGCGTGCTGTCTGCCGTGGCCTTTTACTACTCTTTTCAGGTTGGTGTCGATTCAACTTTACGCTATCAAACGCGTCTTTTTCGAAAGGTTCTTGCACGGTATGTTGTGGATACTGTGGAGCAAAAGCAGGGAGTTGTGATACCCAGTACGGGGATTGCTCCCCCCTCGATGCCATCCCCGGTTAGTGGCGCTCAGCTTGCCAATATCTTGCGATTGCTTAAAACCAATACCCACATGGCCGGGCTCGTCAGCCGTCGCTTGACGCGGGCTTTTATTCCCGCTTTGACCAGCATGGCCGGGACCATCGCTTTATTTCTGTTACAGCCTGGCTTAACCGTTTTGTTGATCCCGTTATTTGTAATCTACGCCATTGGCTTGTACCGGATCAATGCGCACGCCGCTGAAACTTCCATGGCATTAAATGCCGAGTCTCTTCGAAGCACTCGCAACATTCGCAAACTGGTAGCAGAAACACAAGAAACACCAGAGCTTCTGGCAGATGAGGCGCGTTTTGATCAGGCTTTTCATTCCAGCCGCTATCTTCACTTAGCGCGTTTGAAATACCAACGTCGCCTTGTGGACATCCATGTCAACTGGCTGAAAACATTTCTGTTGGTGTTTGCCATTGTTCTCATGGTTGCCTGGTTTGGATGGCAACATTCATCGGGAGGTTTTGATTGGGCCGCCTTGTTAATGTATCTGATTGTGATGCGATTTACTGCCAACGCGTTAGGGGTTGTCGGAGCTGCCAGTGTGGCTTTTAGCCGTTTTTACCCGGAAATCAAAGTATTAGCCGCCTATCTTGACGGAAAGACGGCAATGGAACAGATTCCAATTGATGATTACAATGAATCATTTGATGATTTTGACATGGATGAGGAATAGGCCAGGACAAATGGCCCTGGCAGGGCATACCGGGAACTCATAGACAAGAAAATCCAGTCACGGTACACTCCCTTTTTTATTACCCTTAAGGCCTGATGGACGCAGAAAAAAACCGAACCGAAGACGGCGAGTCGCGATCGTGGTGGGAACGACTGGGTCAGGCCCTGGCCGGCGAGCCGAAAAATCGCCGGGATTTGCTGCATATTCTCCGTGAAGCCCGAGAAAACGGGCTGCTGGATGCTGATGCCCTGAGCATGATTGAAGGCGCCCTGAAAGTCAGTGAACTGCAGGTGCGCCAGGTGATGGTGCCGCGGGCGCAAATGGTGGCGATTCCCCAACAGGCCAGGTTGGAAGAAATCCTGCGCATTATTGTCGATTCCGGTCATTCACGCTTTCCTGTCATTGGCGAAGACAAGGATGAAATCGAAGGTATCCTGCTGGCAAAGGACCTGCTCAAATACTACATCAGCAACTCCGGTGAGTTTGATCTCAGTCAGTACATTCGCCCGGCGGTTTTTATCCCCGAATCGAAACGGGTGAACGTGCTGCTCAAGGAGTTTCGCACCAAGAGAAACCACATGGCCATCGTCATGGATGAATACGGTGGCGTCGCCGGTTTGGTCACCATTGAAGACCTGCTGGAAGAGATTGTGGGTGATATTGATGATGAATACGATGAAGAGGAAGCGCCTTTTATCCAGGAAACCAAACAGGGCGTTTTCCGTATTAACGCCCTGACCACCATTGAGGATTTCAATGAGGCATTTGACAGTGGCTTCAGCGACGAGGAAGTGGACACCATTGGCGGTCTGATTATTTCCGAGCTGGGCCGCTTGCCGGAAGAAGGTGAAACGGTCAAGGTGGGCGAGTATGAATTCCATGTGGCCAAATCCGATGGCCGCCGTCTGCAAACGCTGGAAATGGCGTTGCCGGCAGTTTGATGTGATTGTGCCGTGTTTGACCCGAATTGATGGCACTGCAGCACTTCCATTCTGCCAGCATGAGCGCGTGAACGCCGTGAATTCTGGCCGTGTTCTGTTGCGTCTGTTGGTCTTCGGCTGTGTCCTGATTGTCGCTTGTGTGGCGGCGGGGCCGGCCATTTCCGACGCCCCGGCGCAGAATCAGACCGCGTCCAGTCTCCAGCACCCTTTGCAAACAAGCCGCCTTCCCACGGACGAAGAAAAACCTGCAGCAGGCGATGCCCGGAACCCACCAAACACCTTGGCCGACAGCGCATCTGCTGATCCGGAAGCGGTTGAAAACCGACCCGCGCCGCAATTTTTTCTTATCACCATCGGCCCCGGGCCGGAATACTGGTCGGCCTGGGGA
>WGBZ01000112.1 GCA_015494035.1 Lysobacterales bacterium
AATCAGCGTAGCCCAGGTAAAGCAATGTCTTGGGGTTAACCTTGTAGGAATAAATCAATTGCGTGCCCAGTGACTGGCTGCGCTTGTCCACCGGTTGGGTATATAGCGCCGGGTTGCGGTTCAATTGGGTGTGGATGAGGGCCAGGCGCAGGCGCTGGCGAATATCGAACTGCCAGGAAAGGCGGGCATCGGTCTGGTTGGCAATGAACACCGTGCTGCCATCACGCCGCAGGCGCCGAAAACTGTGGTTCAGGCTGCCGCTGAAATGAATGCCCAGATTGGCTGAAAGTCGCAGGTTGATGTTGTCCTGTTTGCCCAGGGCATCATTGGCAAAATCAATGGCGTCGCCATGACGCAGGCCCAGGCCCAGACGCCAGCGGGCAGATGGCTGGATGCCGGATTCAAAACCCAGATTGCGGGTGCGATAATACACATCATTCCATAGCTGCTTGCGCTGCACCACAAACAGGCCGGCATGACTCTGTTTGAGCGCGTTCACAAAAGCGCCAGTGCTGATTTCGTTTTCCAGCAGGCGGTGGTCTTCGGTTTGGCTGTAATCCCAGTCGGCAAAGGCATTGATGCGATGCCACCAACTGCCGGGGCTGCCAAACCAGCTGTAGCGGTTATCGAAGGTGGTTTTACGATAACCCACCTGATTGATAAAGCCCAGGTCGGCGCGGAAATCCCGGTCAAAATCCCGGTAGGTAAAGCGGTTGTTCCAGTGTTGATTGTTGTGCTGGAAAGCCGCGTAGAGGGCATTGCCCTGCAGTGCGACGTTCTGATCAAAGTCTTCGATGATTTCGGGTGGATTGTGGGTCTCCGAATGCGCCACTTGGCCACTGAAGGTGATGCTGTCAGACCAGCGATAGCGGCTATCGGCCGAAATAACACTGTTGCGATAACCGGCCGCGCTGCGGTGGGTGATCAACCCACCGACGGTTGAGGAATTGGGCAGGTCATGACGAAAGCGGCCGGCAAAATCCAGACTTTCCCGCTCCAGTGATACCAGTTCGGAACCAAAGGTGCCGGGCAGCAACACGGTGGTCAGGTTGTCGTTGGTCAAAAAAGTGCCCCAGGCATTGTTGCCGGTTTTCCCCACCAGCCGCAATCCGTAATCCGGATTGGCGATGTTTCGCGTGTGAATCAGGTTTAACCGGGTTCGGAAATAGTCTGCATTCTCAAGAAAAAACGGTCGCTTTTCGGGAAAGAACAGGGCAAAGGTTTCGTTCACATTCAACTGCGCCGAATCCGTTTCCACCTGGGAAAAATCCGGGTTGATGGTGGCATTCAGGGTCAGGTTCGGACTGATGCCCCAATTGATATCAAGACTCGGTTGGAGGTCAGTGTTTACTCCGCCGTAGTCGCCAACGGCCTGCGGGCGTTCCTGGGTGGCCTTGAATGTGAGGCTGGGGGTGATTTCAAGATCCCGTCCACGTTGGGCATTGGCAAAACCCGTAAAGCGTTTCGACTGGCACAGAAAGCAGGAGTTATCACGATCCAGCGGGTGGTCCATGAGCTGATGGCGAAGGTCGCGCGGCAGGTTGCGGCTAAAGGCGATGCCCCAGGTTTTTTCACCCCGGGCTGGCGGCATTTGTAGCTCGGTGTAGGGGATTTCCATTTCCACCACATAACTATGGTCTGTGATCTGCCCGGCACTGTTCCAGATAGCATCCCAGGAGGCATCTTCGCCGCCATTGCTGTCATCGCGAATCAGGTCGGCCTGAGCGCCCAGCGGATTGACGAAAAATTCCAGCGCGCGCACATTGTCGTTGTAGGTGTCGAGAATAATGCCCACGTAATCATCGCTAAACAAGGCATCGCGATCGCGCAGGTAGGCGCGGATTTTTTCAGGTTCGGTATCATGGGCGCGAAACCCCACCAGCAAGGCCTGGCCGGTGTCCACCAGGTAAGCCGTGGTGTGCTGTGGAGCCGGCACGTTGATGCCTGGGTCGACTTCCACAGGCAAGTCAATGGGCACGGCTTTTTGCCACAAGGGTTCGTCCATGACGCCATCAATGCGGTAATTACCCTGCACCAGCGGCACACGAATGGGATCCGCCTGATGGGTTGGTGTGTTTGCGTCCTGGTTGGAGGAGGCCGAATGAGCCGTTCCCATTGCCAGCAGCAAGGCCAAGGTGTAACGCAGCGGGTGCCTGATCGGGCAGGTTGACTTGGGATGATTTCGAGGCGGGTTCAAGGGCATGCGCTTTGGCCTGTTCATGACACAGTGTCTGCGGCATGTTAGTCCTGCACTGGGCGCTTGAAAACAGGCCAAAAGTCATGTTTTTCTGGCAAGGTCGGAATGGTTGGGAAAATGGGGTGATATTTCGGCCATGGCCGTGCCGCTGACAATGGGTAATGGGGATTGTTGCAGTGGGGAAGGAATAGGCCGTTGCGCGCTGATACGACTAGCCGCTGGTGGCTTGTTGGGATATGGGTTAGTCCAGGACGCGAATCAGCCGGAAGCCCACGTGGGTGAAGGCCTGGTCGGGCAAAGTGGTGCGCGTTTGCATGGGTGTGATGGTTTTGCCATCCAGCCAGGAATTGCCGGCATATTGGCGCGGGCACCCCTTGTCCTTGACCAGCTTGAATTTTTTCAGCCACTTCTTGCCGGCATTTTCGGGCACTTTTCCGCAGTCACTGATCCATTCCGCGGCGTTGCCCCAAATGCCTCCCACGCCCAATGGGTTACGGCCATAGCGGTTGACCGGCGCGGTAAAGACATGTTTGTCGCGGCAGTCCCACGGTTCGCCCTGGGTGCGCAAGGCGCCGGTTTCCTTGCCCGCCACGTTGCCTTTTTCGCATGGTGTGTTGCCCTGGGTTTTCCAGCGTTGCAGCGACAGCCAGTGCTTTTTATCTGGCAAGGCATAGCGGTGCCGGCTTTTTCCAGACAGCCAGTTGGCATAGGCGCTGGCATCTTCCCAGCTGACGCAAATCACCGGGTTTCTCGGTCCTTGTTTGAAGGGTGGTTTGTGCCACAGTTTGCTGCTGAAAGGTTTGAAGGCTGCCTTGTGCTGGCAGCGGGAGGCCTTGCGGCCAGTGGCTTTGGCAAAGCGAGCGTATTCAGCCACAGTGACTTCCTGTGGCATCAGGCCGAAGGCGCCAACCCCACTGGCAGGATCGCCGGGAATGAACACGGTGCTGACGCCTTTGGGGTCTTTTAGCAGCTGGCCCGGGTGGGGAATGGCCTCTACCCGCGCCAACAGCCCTTTAAGGGCGGGGCGTTGATCCGGCAGCGCCTGTGCCAGTATCGCCACCACAGCTTTGGCCGGTTCCGGCTGGTAGCGCTTCTGGTGCTTGGCGATGCGTTTTTCGGCGGCGTTCAGTAGTTCGTCGCGCAGGGTTTTCGAGGTGCTGTGCAGCCCGGATTGCGCATACAGGCCATTGAGCTTGGCCGCATAGTCGGCAGCGGCCTTGTCGTTGCCAGCGGCCAGAGCTGCGCGGGTTTTATCGAGGTAGTAATTGAACACCAGTTGCACGCCCTGGGTGGCTCGTTTGTTGCCCGGGTAACTGTTGAGCACTTCGGTGAAATAGGCAAAAGCATTGTCGCCTTGAGGACGCGTCAGCCGTTTTTCCTTGATTTTCTGGAAGCCTGCGGAGATGAGTGTTGTGGCCTGTTGGGGCGTGAGTTTTGCGCTGCCAAGTCCTGACAGGATGTCTTCGGCCCGTGGCGGCGTGTTGACGGCGGGCTCTTCGGTGCCTGTCGCAAGTTCCGGGCTGATTGTGTCTGCTTCTTCCGCACTGGCAGTCCCGGCCATGTCCTCACTGGTGTTATTTGTGACCGGGGCGGTGGCTTCAGCCAGTTCCAGGCTGTCCAGCTTGTCTGGCAAGCTCGGAGTGTTTTCAGTGTGGTGGCCGGTAGTCGGCACCAGGCCGACCGGTATTGCCTGTTGGCTGTCGTTTGTGGTGCTATTTGCGGGGTGAGTGGTCAGCGCGGCCGGATCAGCACTGGTGGGTATGGAGGCTGGCCAGAAGGTCAGGCTGGCAACAAGACCCACCAGTAACAGCGCCAAGCCGGCGGCTATTTTTTTGTGGCGCTTGAAGATATTGCCCAGGGCATGAGTGAAACTGGGGGATACTTGCTGGACTGCGTTCTTGAATTCCAGTGCATTGAAAAACCGATCTTCCGGGTGCTTGGCCAGTGCCTTGTCGATCACCGGCTGCCAGTGGGCTTTTTCCGGTGGCAGGCGCGGCACGGGCTCGTTGATGTGGGCCACCAGCGTAGACAGGTCATCGTCTTTCACAAACGGCGGCGAGCCGGTCAGTTGTTCATACAGAATGGTGCCCAGGGAATAGAGGTCGGAAGCCTGCGTGACGGGTTTGGACAGTGCCTGTTCCGGGCTCATGTAACAGGCGCTGCCAATGATGTGTTCCTGTTTGGTCCAGCGTTTGCTGTTGCGTGACAAGGCAATGCCGAAGTCGGCCACCTGGGCATTGCCAAAATGGTCAAACAGGATATTGGCCGGTTTCAGGTCGCGGTGAATCACGTCGTGTTCATGGGAATACGCGAGGCCTTCGCAGACACCGAACATCAGGTGCTTGATGTCCTTGTCGAACTTGAACGAAGCCTGACTCAGGTCGCCATAACGCAAATAGGGCATGCTGTAGTAAGGGTCACCGTCCTCGGTGTGGCCGACTTCGTAAATACTGACGATGTGCGGGTGATCCAGCTTGGCGATGATTTTGGCTTCGTGCAGAAATCGACTGGCCACTTCCGGGTCATTGGCGACGTTTTTTTTCAGCACCTTGATGGCCACTTCCCGCTTGAGCGATTTTTGCTCGGCCAGGTAAACAATGGACATGCCGCCCTGGCCGATTTCGCGCAAAATGGTGTAGCCAGCGATGCGCACCCGGTTGATGGGCACGGTTTTTGGCCCCGGGCTACTCTGGGCCTGGGTTTTTTGCTTGTCCTTGTTGGCGTCGCGCTGGCTCATGCTTTCAGGGCAGAAGGGTCAGTGAAAGGTCATGGCTGATCGGCAAACCAGCCGAAATCGCCGGGGTGATTGGCGGCCAACCAGGCGAACAAGGCCCACACCGTGGCGTTCTGGGCCATGGCCTCGGGCTGGATTTTGTCCAGGGTGTCGTTGGCGGTGTGGTGGTAGTCAAAATAATCGCTGCCGTCCTGCTGCATGTCCACCACCGGCATGCCGAGTTTTTTCAGCGCGGATACGTCCGCGCCGCCGTGGGCGTTATTGTCACCACGCATGACACCTAAAGGCGCAATGGCTTGTGCCACCTGATCCATTAATCCAAAAGCCTGCGGTGCCACGTGCGAGTCGAAACGGTAGATTGTGCCTGCGCCAAAGTCCGATTCGCCGCCAATGAGGTGTTTTTTCGCATCGTGCTGATAGGCTTTGGCGTAGGCTTTGGCGCCGGCCAGGCCGTATTCCTCGTTGGCCGCCAGCAACACCCGGATGCTGCGTTTGGGTTTGAGTCCCAGTGCCTTGATGTGTGCCGCAGCTGCCATCATCGATGGCCCCGGTGCCCAGGTCCCAGGAGTCCAGGTGGCAGGCCAGCAGCACAAACTCATCCGGCTTTTCGCTGCCGATGATGTCACCAAGGACATTCTGCGAGGTGTATTGGCCGTCCCAGTGGCTGCCCAGCTCGAGCTTGACGGTCACCGGCTGGTTTCGCTTCAGCATATTGTCCAGCAAAATGGCATCAGGCACCGAAAGCGCCGCAGCGGGCACGCCCGGCTGTTCGGGAGAAACCTTCATGATGCCCGTGTGAGGCAGCCGGTTGTTGTCCGTGGCAATGGAACGAATCAACACGGCCTTGCCGCCTTTTTCCGCCGTCAGTTGTGAGGCCATGTAACGCACCCCCACCGTCTGGCCATAGCCATGGCCGTCACGAAAGCGGGGCATGGGCTGATTGACAAAAACGATTTTACCGGCGATGTCTTTTTTGCCGGCCTTTTTCAGTTGTTCCAGGTTGGCAAAAGCGATGATTTCTGCCTGAAGGCCACCAGGTGGCGTGGGACCAGAGCCACCCAGGGCAGTGACGGCCAGCTTGTGTGGAAAGGGCGCGGTAATTTCGGCCTGCTCGTTACCGCGTACCCAGCGGGGAAAGGTCACCGCTTCGGTGTGGATGCGATCAAAGCCAAGCCGCTTCAATGTGGCCTGCGCCCATGCAACGGCGCGCGCATCATTGGGGCTGCCGCCCAGGCGCGGCCCGATTTCGGTGGTTAGGGATTCCACCAGCTCATAGGCCAACGGACTTTTCTGGCCATGCTCCCGCAGCGCTGAGATGGTGTCCTGTCTGGGTGCGGTTTTGGCACTGGAGTGGGTTGTCAGCCCAGTAATGATTAAGCCGATAACAATAACAAATGGTCTCATTTAAGCCCCGTTTTTCATTTGGTCTGGTTTAGCCATCATAGCTCAATCCTTGCGCTTTAATGAATATTCCGGGTTTATTAGAAGCCTGGTGTGAAAACAGTCACAGTTTGGGTTTTTCCTCAGCCCCTAACCGATGAGCTATGCGCTTCAGTGACAATATTTGTCCTTTTTCAGTACAGAATAAGCCATTAATTATGTTTTCAATAGCCGTGATCACGAGTCAGGGCGGTTGGTTCACGCATCATCTGGCGAAGAGTGTGAAATAAATCACATTTGAGAAAATAGTTTATCTCTTCAGCCATCAACTCTTCCAGCCAAGTGTATCTGCCGTTATAGTGTAAATTAATTTTCAATCAATTGCTTGCATTACCAATGAGGGCTTAATATGAAAAAACTATTTGGTGTTTTGCCTTTTCTTTGTCTGTGGTTCGTGGCTGATGCGATCGCTGAAGTCAGACAAGGTTCAACGCTTGGAGACAAAGACTGGAACATTCTTTTAACCGGCCCAGATGGATTGAAAACGCGGCTTTCAGATTATAAGGGCCAGGTGATTTGGCTGGACTTCTGGGCCAGTTGGTGTGGCCCCTGCCGGCATGAATTTCCCTGGCTTGAAAAACAGAATGAGAAATTTTCAAAAAACGGTTTTCGGGTTCTTGCTGTGAGTGTTGATGAAGAAGTCCGTGACATGAGCCGTTTTTTGGAACAAATGTCCACGAGTTTCCCCGTGTTTCATGATCCCAGGGGTGAAGTGGCTGAATATTTCGGTATCAAGGGCATGCCCAGTGGAGTGCTAATTGACCGGACAGGCCGAGTTGTAAAAAAGCATACCGGATTCCGCCAGCAGGACGCGGCTTCCCTGGAGGAACTTATAGCAACTGTCTTGGGCCGGTCGGGAGCCGAATAATAACTGCCTTAGGCGATGAATCACTACTGGTGTAATTGTTTGGAACAACAGTAGAGTAATAGAGGAAATGTCAATGAAACGAAGTATACAGATAATTTTGGTTGTGACCGCAAGTTTGGTCTTGGTGGCATGTAACCACTTCAAACCGGAGCAGGTAAAACCCTGGCAGCGCAAGACATTGGCCAGATCAGACATGCAGCTGACTCCTTCACCAAGCCAGGAATTTCTTGACGAACACATTTATTTCAGTAAAGAAGCTGCCACAGGTGGCAAAAGCGTTGGAGGAGGAGGTTGCGGATGCAATTGAACAAGAAAATAGGGCTGGCTGTAGCCAGCTTGTTGGCGTCAGCTCAGCTGCATGCTGATGACTGGTTGCTTGACAGCTCCGTCATGAGTTATCAGGAAACAGACAGCGAAGGGCAGGATCGTGTTTCTGTAATTGAACCGATTGTTATTCTGACCCATCAGTATGAGACAAATGACTTTTTTCGCTATACTTTTGTCTATGACTCTTTGACGGGAGCTTCACCAAACGGGGCTTTGGCAGCCAGTGTGCCGCAGGAGTTTCCCAGTTTTACTGTACCAGCCGGGCAAACGCCTCTTGATCCCAATTTCAGTGATCAACGTTTGGCAGTCAGTATTGCCAGAGGAAAACCGTTGAGTGACGATTCCCGCTATGAAGCCACCGGGAGTTTTTCCATAGAACGCGATTACTTGTCGGTGGGTGCTGGCTATTCCTATTTGAGAGACTTTGACAGCGGGCAAACCACACTCACTACATCGGTGGGGTTCAGCTATGATCTGATTAGCCCCAAGGGCGGTACGCGGCCAGAATTTGGTTCAATTTTTGATACCGTAACAAGCCCATCTGGCCGTTTGCTGATAGCTGATTCCTTGCTGAAGGACGACGATGACGACGATGATGGTGAAAACGAAAGGGATGAAGGCAGTGAATTGTTCGATGGCGAACGCAAGGTATCTCTGGAAGGGCTTGTAGGGATAACCCGGGTTCTGAATCGTTACACTTTGTTGAGCGCCAATTATTCAATCAGCGCCTCGAATGGCTATCTGAGTGACCCGTATAAAGTGGTCAGCGTGGTCGACTCGGAGGGACTTCCTGTCGATTACCTGTGGGAAAAGCGGCCGGACAGCCGCCTGCGACAAACTGTGATGACAAGTCTGGTGACTGCCATTGGTGATGATTCACTGCATTTGTCTTACCGCTATTACTGGGATGACTGGGGAATCAAGACCAATACCCTGGATTTGAAGTATCACGTGAATATTGGGGAGCACTTTTATTTGGTACCGCACATTCGTCACAGCAATCAGGGAAAGGCGGATTTTTACCGGCTGAGTCTTAACGAAGGGGATCCACTGCCGGACTATGCTTCAGCTGATTATCGTTTGGCTGACATGACAACACGGACAGCAGGAGTCAAGCTGGGTTATCACCTTTCGGCCCAGGAGTCACTCTCCCTGAACCTTGAACAAATACGTCAGGAAGGCGATTCTCATCCGGCTGAAGCCATTGGTGACCAGCGACTACACGACCTGTTTCCGACAGTGAAAATGTATGTCGTCACCGTGGGTTACCAGAAGAAGTGGTAGGCAGTCTGGTGGCCGAGCGGGTTGAGCCAGTTATTGATGAAGTGGAACCAGGCTTATGGCTTGGCAAGTTCGAAGCCATGAAAAGCCCATGTGAAGTATGGCTTCAGGTTGGCAGTAAAGATCAAGCGTTAGAGCTAACCAGTTTGGCGGCGCAGGAAGCATGGCGAGTGGAAGAAAAATACAGCCGATTTCTTAGCGAAAGTATGATCGGCCATATTAACCGCAGTCATGGCCAGTGGGTGGAGCTGGATCCGGAAACCTTGTCACTCATGCGCTTTGCCGATACCAGCTGGCGGGCTACCGATGGCCTTTTGGATATCACCATAGGTGGGTTTATGCGGTTGTGGCGTTTTGATGGCAAGACGCCACCTCCACCGCGAAGCAGGCTAAAGGAAGCAAAAGCATACGTTGGTTGGGATAAAGTGGATCTGGCGGGCAACCGGATCCGGTTGCCTGAAGGGGTTTCTCTGGATCTCGGTGGCATTGGCAAGGAATATGCCGTGGATCGAACCGCGATGCTATTAAGTAAACACGTACCACGGGGCGGTTTGATGGTTAATTTTGGTGGTGATCTCAATGCCCACCGGCCTCGTTCCAGCGGGCGTCCATGGGAAATTGGCGTAGAAGCCATGGGCACTAACAGGAAAAAAGTCATTCAACGCATTTCCCTGGTACGTGGAGCGGTTGCCACCAGTGGGGACACAAAGCGTTTTGCCGTTGATCGACGAGGCAAGGTTCTGGGGCATGTGTTGAACCCGCGAACCGGCTGGCCAGTTGCCAATGGCCCGTCCACTGTGACTGTCATTTCGGGTTTGGCCACGCAGGCCGGTGTGCTTTCCACCTGTGCCATGCTTAAAGGCCCAAAAGCCGAATCGTTCCTTTCACGGCAAGGGGTGCGATTCCATGTCCAGTGGCGTAAATGATGAATATCTTTTTTTCCTGCGATATGGACTCGCAGTGATCTTTCTCCCATTAGCGTTTAGTGATTAATCGGTATTGATTGAAACACTGATTTGGGCTAGGGTGGGCAGGGGTTTACTGTAATTGTTAAAGGGAAAACAGATGTTGAAGTCATCCTTTTTTAAAAAGGGCGCTTGCCCATTCACAATCATCGGACTCTTGCTGCTCGGCGGCTGCGGTTCCAGTTGCGATGAGGAGTCACTGAAAGCCAAACAGGAAGAAATCAAAAGCAAGATGATGCAAGTGGTGGCCAGCGGTGATATGAAAAAGATCATGGGACTGACCCAGAAAATGCAGAAAATTGCTGCCAGCGCTTCAGCTTCGGACAAGGACAACTTGCAGGCGGCCTGCAAAATGGCCGATGAGATTCTTGACGAGCTGGATTGACAAGTTTTTCTATTCTTCTATGGGGCCTCTGATTGAATCTGGCGCGAACAGATTGTAGTGTAAAGTTGGTCAGTTCAAGGCACAAAACGCACGCAATAGCGAGACATTGTGAAGGTTTGTAACGCAGAAATGGACAATTTTACGCCGCAAGATGCCGTGTCATGATTCAATCAGAGGCTCCCTACATGGCCCGGTAGTACAGGGGACGCAAGGGGATTTTTCCCTTTTGCCCGGCTTCCACCAGTTTTAGCAGCTCGTCCCTGTCATCGGGCAGGCGACCTTTCAGAGGCAGGGCGTTAGAGGCGTGATTTGAGCGGAATTCCAATGACCTGGCCGGCTCAATACCGGCAATCAGGTGGTATTGTTCCTGCAGCATGCCTGCGTCGTCCTGGGGCACAAATACCCCGCCGCGTTTTTCGAATTTGGTGATGAATTCCTCCTGCACACTGTCGTGCAAAAACAACTGCAGCGTGGACAGGTAATCCAGTCGCGTCTGATTGATCAGGTCCACGGTACCGGCAATGTGATCTTGCCATAATGCCTTGCCGCCGAGGCCCAGAATCACGGTGGCGGAAATTTTCAACCCGGCATCGCTGGCCTTGTTGAGTCCTGCGATCATCACCTCACGCGTGGCGCCCTTGGTGATGCGTTTGAGCAGATCGGGCGATCCGGTCTCTATGCCATAATAAATGAGGGAAAGCCCGGCTTCGCGCAAGGCCATCAGTTCCTGGGCTGATTTTTTCTTCAGATTATTGGGCAGGGCATAGCTGGCAATCTGCCGCAGCGCAGGAAAACGGGCGTTGAGCCGTTCCAGAATTCTGAGCAAATGCTCCGTGGGCAGATTCAGTGCATCGCCATCGGCCAGAAAAACCTTTTCAATGCGTGACCCCAGAAAAGCCATGCGGTCAATCTCGGCCAGCACTTCTTTCAGCGGCTTTTCCGTGTACTGCTTGGTCTTGTACATGGCACAGAAGCTGCATTGGTTGAAACTGCAGCCAAGTGTCACCTGAAAGATCAGGCTGTTGCCTTCCGAAGGTGGGCGAAACAGGGGTTCGTGGTAATTCATCAACATGGCGGCGATATGGGGCTGATTGCGCTAAAATCAAGCCATTACTAAGGAAGCTCTGATTGAATCGTGACACGGCATCTTGGGGCGTAAAACCGTCCATTTCTGCGTTGCAAACCTTCCCAATAGCCTTGCTATGTTGCAAACCTTCCCAATAGCCTTGCTATTGCGTGCGGTTTGCGCCTTGAACTGAACAATTTTACACGACAATCTGTTCGCGCCAGATTCAATCAGAGCTTCCCTAACAGCAGAGGGAGTCTCTCATGCAGGAAAAACCTGTTAACAAACAAGGCTTTAGGAGTTTTTCGGACTTTTACCCGTTTTACCTCAGCGAACACCGCCACCCGGTCAGCCGGCTGTTGCATGTCATTGGGTCGCTGGCCGTGCTTGGCCTGTTGGCCTACGCCCTGGCCAGCGGTCGTTATATGTTGCTGTGGCTGTTGCCAGTGGTGGGTTACGGCTTTGCCTGGATCGGGCACTTTGTGTTTGAGAAAAACCGGCCCGCCACCTTCCAGTACCCGCTGTACAGTTTTATGGGCGACTGGAAAATGCTGTATCAAATTATCACAGGTAAAATTGGCCTGAAGGGGGATTGAGTCCGGCCAAAAAAGCCAGTGACGGTGAGGTTTCTGCTACAATTCGGCGCTTGATTTTTTATTCTTTGGCGTCATTCGCCAGATCACCTATCACAGGACACAGCCATGGGTTTCAAATGCGGCATCGTCGGCCTGCCCAACGTCGGCAAATCGACCCTCTTCAACGCCTTGACCAAGGCCGGCATCGAAGCGGCCAACTATCCCTTTTGCACCATTGAACCCAATGTGGGCGTGGTGGAAGTGCCTGACCCGCGTCTGCACGCGCTGGCCGACATCGTCAAGCCCGAGCGCGTTTTGCCCACGGTGATGGAATTTGTGGACATTGCCGGCCTGGTGGCCGGGGCCTCCAAGGGCGAAGGCCTGGGCAACCAGTTTTTGTCCCACATTCGCGAAACCGATGCCATCGCGCAGGTGGTGCGCTGTTTTGAAAACCCCGATGTGGTGCACGTGGACGGCACCATCAACCCGGTTTCAGACGCCGAAACCATCAACACCGAACTGGCCCTGGCCGACCTGGAATCCGCTGAACGCGGCCTGGACAAGGCGCGCAAGCAAAGCAAATCCGGCGACAAGGACGCCAAGGCCCGGGCCGCGGTGCTGGAGAAAATTGTGGCCCAGCTGGGTGAAGGCAAGCCCATCCGTGCGCTGGACCTGGACAGTGCCGAGAAAAAAATCATCCGTGAATTCAACTTCATCACCGCCAAGCCCATGATGTATATCGCCAATGTGGATGAAAGCGGCTTTTCCGACAACCCCCTGCTGGACCAGATCCGCCAGCACGCCGAAGCCGAAGGCGCCCAGGTCGTGCCCGTGTGCGCGGCCATCGAATCTGAAATTGCCGAGCTGGATGACGCCGACAAGGCCGAATTCATGGCTGACCTGGGCCTGGACGAACCCGGATTGGACCGGGTTATCCGCGCCGGCTATTCGCTGCTTGACCTGCTGACTTTCTTTACCGCCGGCGTCAAGGAAGTGCGGGCCTGGACAGTCAAGCGCGGGGCCACCGCGCCACAGGCCGCCGGTGTCATTCACACCGATTTTGAAAAAGGCTTTATCCGCGCCGAAACCATGGCTTACGACGACTTCATCAAATATGGTGGCGAACAGGGCTGCAAGGACGCCGGCAAACTGCGCCTGGAAGGCAAGGACTACATCGTTCAGGAAGGCGACATTATGCACTTCCGTTTTAATGTCTGACTTAATCCCTGACCCCGGTTAACGGTGTGAGCAGGGCTGACTTTACCTGAGGAAGCTCTGATTGAATCGTGACACGGCATCTTGTGATATAAAATCGTCCATTTCTGTGTTGCAAACCTTCGCAATAGCCTTGCTATTACGCGCGGTTTGCGCCTTGGTCTGAACAATTTTTCACAACAATCTGCTCGCGCCAGATTCAATCAAAGCTTCCTTAGGGAAGCTC
>WGBZ01000113.1 GCA_015494035.1 Lysobacterales bacterium
GAGGCGCGCGGATTCTGGGTGGACGAAAAAGTTTACAAGGGCAGCCTGAAAGCCAACGGTCTGGCTTATCGCTGGCTGAAACGGCAAGAAAAATGGTTGTATGGTGCGGCGGACGCGGTGGTC
The DNA here is from genome assembly GCA_015494035.1 of Lysobacterales bacterium. Lineage (GTDB taxonomy): Bacteria > Pseudomonadota > Gammaproteobacteria > Xanthomonadales > Marinicellaceae > S144-45. Next base: position 124 of record WGBZ01000113.1, read on the forward strand.
ATGCTGGCCAACGCTGGCATGGAATCCCTACGACGTAAAGGTTGGCTGACAGCGGACGTACCCGTGGCCGTGATTCCCACCTGTGTGGACACGCAACGCTTTCGGCCCGACACGCTCGAAACGCGCCAGTATTTGTCCCAACATTTACCCCAACACGGCGCAAAGCGTTTGTTGTGCGTGGGCTCGGTGGGCGCCGGGTATCTGGGTGAGGCGGTCTTTCGGGCCTTTGCCGCCATGCAGCAGGCTTTCCCTGATTACCGCTGCGATCTCTGCAGCCGCACTGACCGCGATGAGCTGGCGAAACTGGCCCAGGCCACCGGTGTTGACCTGTCGCGTCTGAAGATTTATACCGCTTCGCACGAGGAAATGCCCGGCCATCTGGCCGCCGGTGGCATCGGTCTGTCCTTTATTCGGCCCCACCCAAGCAAGGCGGCGTCCTGCCCCACCAAGGTGGGTGAATACCTAGCCTGTGGCATGCCGGTGCTGTACAACCCGGGCATTGGCGACATGGATACCGTCTTGGGGGATGGTCAGGTGGCGGTGCCTTGTGAGGCATTGGACACGGAAGGCTTGATGGCGGCCTTGCGTCAGGCGGTGTCCTTGAATGAATCGCCAGACACGCGAGGGCGCTGTCGTCAGTTGGCCATGGATTATTTCAGCCTGGACAAGGGCGTTGCCGCTTACGATGCGCTGTATCGCCAGGTGTTGGGTGTCAATGCCACCGGCAGAGCCGCAAACAGCGCAGCCCTTGGCACGACCGTTGATGCAGGAGAAAGCCGGCCATGATGGTGGCACTGGCCATGGCCCTGCTGGCGTTGATGCTGAGTGTTTTTCTGTACGCGCGTCAGCAGGCCGAAATGACAGGAACCGCGCAGCCGCGTATGACTATTTCCGGCGTGGTCGAATCCAGCGGGCCATTGCCTGCGGTAGCGGCTGAAAAAGCCTGGCTGCTGAAACTGTTTCTGGCGGCCTGGTTGGTGCGTCTGGCGGTGGTGATTGTGATTAATGCCACCGGGGCGATACAGAAACTGGGCCTGTCGTCGGATTCCATGCATTATGCCCGCATTGGCAAAATGCTTGCGGTGCAAATGCACATGGGGCATTTCAACTGGGCTGACTGGATAGATAACGGCTGGTATCAGTTCAATGGCCTGGTGTTTTACCTGTTTGGCGAACACCCGGTCCTGATTCAGTTATTCAACATTACCGTGGCCTCATTGGTGCCGGTGATTTTTTACTTTACGGTCAAAAAAGCCCTGGGCAATGCGCAGGTGGCGCGTTGGACGGCCCTGATGATTGCGTTTTTTCCATCCTTTATTTACTGGTCGGCCCTGATGCTGAAAGACCCGGTGTCCTGGCTGGCCGTGGCATTGCTGGCTTATGGCACCGTCAGTCTCAAGGCGCACTTTTCCGTGCGCGCCCTGCTGGCCGTGCTTTTGGGCCTGATGATTTTTCTGGGCGTGCGCGAATACATGTTCTACATTAGCATCATGCTGGTGATTGCCAGCATGTTTCCGCTCAAGAACGCTTCGGTGAGCCTGTTCTGGCGTTGGATGGCCGTGATTCTGCTCTTGGGCCTGGCGGCCCAGTGGGCCGGTTTCGGTTTTCTGGCCATCAACAAAATTCAGCACTCCATGTATTTCGACCTGGATTACCTGAACCACGCGCGGGTCAAGCTTTCCATGAAAGGGTCGGGCCGGTTTTTTGAAAACCCGGAAGACTTTGTCTGGGGCAAGAGCTTGTGGAATGATATCAAGGCTGCCGCACTGGCGGCGTACTATTCGCTGGTGTCGCTGGATTTGACCCACATCGGCTCGGTGCGTCAGCTCATGGCTTTGCCCGAGGTGCTGATTTTTTTGTCCATGCTGCCCAAGCTGTGGCTGGGCCTGAAAGGCATCTGGCGCGATCACCGCAACCTGGCATTGCCGTTACTGGGTTTCGGTTTTGGGATTCTGGTGGTGTATGCATCGGCCACCACCAACAAGGGGGCCTTGTTTCGCTGGCGCATGCAGGCCCTGCCTTTTCTGCTGGCCTTTATTGCTTATGGGGTTTACCTCACGAAAAAGGGCTGGTTTTATCGCTTGATGCAAAAGGTGGCACCATGATAAGTGCCTCGGTGTCACGCGTGCCCATCCTGGTGCTGGGTTCCTCGCCAACGGCCCTGGCGGTGCTGCGTGAGCTGGCTGCATCCGGTTTTCGGCATCTGTATCTGGCCGATGAAGGGCGCGGTTGCGCGGTGACCTCGCGCTACAAGCGGCGTTTTTTTCACCTGCGGCATGCTGATTCGCTGGCAGACGTGGTGCAGCGGCTAAAGCGGCAACATGGCGGAAAACCCTGGCTGATTCCCACCAGTGACTATGGCATCGAGCATGTGCAGCGCATGTTGGACAGCGCCCCGGGAACAGCCCCTGCGCGCGCTTTTGACGCCTATCCCACGGGCCTGGCGAAGCGGTTTCTGGACAAGCGGGCCTTTTCGCAACTGGTCACAGAGTACGCGGATTTCCCCCAGCCGCAGACGGTGGACGGGGCGTTGTTAACGGGTGAAAAGCCACCCTTGCCCCTGCCGTTTTTTTGCAAACCACGCCGGATAGACAAGCACCGCGGGCAGTTACCTGGCAAGAAGGGGATTATCATCCAGTCGCAGGCGGACTGGCGTGCCTGGCGCACACGCTTCGGGACGATGGCCGCAGACTGGCTTTGTCAGGAAATCATTGCCGGTGCCGAAGACAATATTGTGCTGTATGCCGGCGCTCTGGATCCAAAGGGCCGCTTGCTGGGTCAGTTTACAGCACGAAAATTGCGCCAGTATCCGCCGGGCTTTGGTTCGGCCAGTCTGGTGGCCAGCGAATCGCTGCCCGAGGTGGCACAGCGGGCCACGGCGTTTTTGCAAAAAACCGGGTTTGCCGGTGTCTGTTGTGGCGAGTTTAAGTGGTGCCCGCGCCGGCAGGACTGGGTGGCGATCGAGTTCAATCCACGGCCATCACTGTGGTACGCAGCGGCCACAGCCAGCGGAAACCCGCTGGTGACGTTGGCCCTGGCCGACGCACTAGCAAGTGCCGGTCACGGCGACGGCTATCGGATGTCCGGCACCTCAGCCACGCCTTCCTCCAAGGTCATAGCCGATGGTTTCCCGGGTGATTTCAGCCCGCAGGTGCTGTGGCGTTATGGTCTGAAAGACCTGGCCTCGGCGCGTTTTTACCGTCGCCACGGACAGGATTTTGTGCTGGAACCGCCCGACCCGCACCGGCATGGCGTGGCAGCAAAAAAACGCAAGGTGGCGGCCGTGTTTTCCTGGAAAGACCCGCTGCCGGTGGCGGCAGAGTGGCTGAATTACGCCCGCAAAACCTGGCGACGATGGGGTAAGGGATGAATCACGATGAGTAAGCAAGACAGCGGAGTCACTGAAAAGATGCCAGACAAGCACAAAACCCGCCTCGGCCCCTCAGCGGCAGTGTCCTTGATTATCAACGCCGATGATTACGGTTTGCACCCGGCGGTTGATGAGGCCATCCTCCATTGTCATGCCCAAGGCGTGCTCAGTAGCGCCTCCCTGATGGTCAATCAGCCCGGCTGGCAAGCGGCCGCTGCTAGGGCGAAAGACGCCGGTATGGCGCTGGGCTTGCACGTCAATTTCACCTTCGGCAGGCCGTTGAGCGAGCCTGCCGCCGTGCCCGGTCTGCTTGATGCCGATGGCCGGTTTGTGCCTCGTGCCACCTTACTGCGCCGGCTGTTCACCGGTCAGGCCCGTTCTGCCGAGTTGAGGCGTGAATTCCAGGCGCAATGCGAGGCGTTTTTGTCAGCCGGTTGCGTCATGGATCACCTGGACAGCCACCAGCATGTGCACGCACACCCACGCATTTTCCAGCCATTGGCAGAATACGCCCGCCACAAGGGCGTGCCTGTGCGTTTTCTCACCCCCATGCCTCTACTTGCGGACGCCACTGGTCACGGGCTGGTGAAACGCGCCAAACAATGGCTGATCCGGCATCAGGCCCGGCGCCAGTCCCGGCAGTGGACAAAATTTGTCAGGCACAATGACTTTCTGGTCAGTGTTTTCGATGTGATGAAAGGAGAACTGCCCGAAGAGCACCATTATTCGTTCATTTTTGAATCATTGCAGACACTGGCGCAAAACCCCGTGGCAGAATGTTCGTCAATGGGGTCCGTGGTGGAATGGATGGTGCATCCGGTGACCGATGCCCGGTCGGTCGCCGGGCTGACGCGCATTGGCGAGGTGTCGCGCAGGGAGTATGCGATTTTGCTTTCACCGACATTTCGTCGAGAACTGGCCAGGGCCGGTGTCCGGCTTACCCGGTATGGGCAGCTCCCTCAGCCCCGGTGATCTACAATCCAAAACAGGCAAAAAAACCACTCAGGAAATGACCGATGCAAGCTGAAACCCGAACACATGAAAATACGCCTGGAAATACACCTGTCTGGCCGTCCGCTGTGGTTTGCCTGTCTTTTGGCCGGGAGCACCAGAGCTGATGGCCGACACAGTTCTCCATTGGCCATTTTCGGTGGCACTGGCGGCAAGCGCGGTATTGATGGCTGTCGCGCTACTGTTTTTTTCTGCCCTGGCACCGAAACTGGGTTTGATGGATCACCCTTCGGCGCGCAAGGTCCATGCCCGTCCGGTACCGGTGATTGGCGGTGTGGCCCTTTTTCTGGTCGTGCTGCTGGTTTCCGGGCTGTGGATGAACCAGGTGCCGGTGTTTATCTGGCCACTGCTGACTGGGGCATTGGTGCTGGTGGTGGTGGGCGTGCTGGATGACGCCATAGAACTGTCCCCCTTGTGGCGGTTTCTGGCCCAGGGCCTGGCCATTGGGCTGGTCATTGGCCTCACCGGTGTGCGTATTGACAGCTTCGGGTTTTTGCTCAGTGACCAATGGCCTCTGGCGCTGGGTGTGCTGGCCGTTCCAGTCACCCTGTTTGGTGTTGTTGGCATCATCAATGCCATCAATATGGCCGATGGCATCGACGGGCTGGCCGCGACTCTGGTACTGGTGCCGCTGGTGCTCTTGTGGCTGGTGGTGCCGGATGTGGCCTGGCGACGTTGGTTGGCTGTGCTGATGGTGGCCTTGCTGGTTTTTCTGCTGTTCAACCTGGCCGGTGGGCGCAGGCATGTGTTTCTGGGCGATGCCGGCAGCCTTTTTCTGGGCTTTGTGGTGGCCTGGCTGGTGGTGTATTTTTCCCAGGGCGATCACCGCGTTATTTATCCCGTGACGGCATTGTGGCTATTGGCCTTGCCGGTGTTCGACACCATTTTTGTTATGACCCGGCGCATTCTGGCCGGGCGTTCGCCGTTTTCACCCGATCAGCGGCACCTGCATCATTTGTTAATGCGGCGTGGCTATTCCGCCGGCAAAACCCTGCTGCTGATGGCGGTTTATGCCCTGATTCTGGCTCAGGCAGGCTGGCTGATGCTGCACCACGGCCTACCCGAACACTGGCAGTTTTATGCATTTGTGGCCCTGTCGGCGGTGTATTATTTGTCCCTCAGCCGCTTATGGGCCATTGAGGATACGCGCGCTGCCGCGGCAGAAACAGGACAGCAGCGATCTGATCAACAGGGCCGGCCACTGCCTGCCGCGTCACGGGATAGCGAAAGCCAATGAGTTTTTCCCATCGCCATGTCGCATTTCGTCGCTGGCTGCGCCAGCACGGGATTTTCGCCGTGACGCTGGTTTTGCTGTTTTTATTGCCCATTCCGCTGGGCAGTAACCGCATCTGGGCCTGGGCCAGCGAGGCGGTGATCACCAGTGGCCTGTTAGCACTCTACCTGTTGTTGTGTGACGATGCCTGTTGGCAGCGCGTCAGTCAACGTCTGGCGGCCGTTAAACCGGTGCTGTGGCTGATGGTCGCCTGGCTGGTCTGGAATGCATTGCCAGTGTTGCCATTGCCGGCCGGTTGGGTCAGCCGCTTGGCTCCGGCCCTGGCGAGTCAGGCACAGGCCAGTGGCGTTGTGCCTACCGCGCTGTCGCTGGACCGTTATGCCAGCGGGTTGCATCTGTTGCATAGCCTGTTTTATGCCTTGTTCTTTATTCTGGTTTTTGTTCAGGTCACTTCCCCACGGCGGCTGCGGGCCGTGTGGTGGACGATTTTTGCCGCCGCACTGTTACAGGCTGTTTATGGCCTGTGGCTGGTGAGCATTGATTCCCGCGGACTGGTTTTCGGATTTTATGATGTGGCCGCGCATAACCTGGCCGGTTCCTTTGTCAACCGGAACCATGCCGTGGCTTTTCTGAGCCTGGGCCTGCTCTCCGGCCTGGCCCTGCGGTTGTCATGGCGTCGTGTCCGGATGAGGCCGGATCAGGCCAGTGTGGACTGGCGGCAGCACGGATCGGTTCTGTTGCGCGCGGTGCATTTTCTGGTATCGCCAGTGCGCGTGCTTGATGTGGCCTTGTTGCTGCTGCTGGCTGCTTTGGCCACCACGCATTCCCGTGCCGGTGTGGTCAGTGCCCTCGGGTCTGTCGTGGTTTTCTTCTGGTGTGTCGGGCGCAAGCCGAAAGCGCGTGCCCAAGTGCCAGCAGACGCGGGCAGTGTGCCTGCCGCTGTTTCGCGCCGGAAAGGGCAAGGCTGGGCTTTGTTGTTAACACTGGTATTGGTGGGTGTCTTTGCCGGTTCCGAGCTTGTCCACACCGGCCAGCGAGTCCTGACCCGACGCCAGTCGCTGGCCGGTGTGGACAAGCTCGGAACCGGCAAAGACACCCACCAATACCAGTGTTAACAACAAAGCCCAGCCTTGC
>WGBZ01000114.1 GCA_015494035.1 Lysobacterales bacterium
CGGTTGATCTCTCCCTTGATCGTCCAACCCTCGCTACTCTTTGGGTTGATGGCCAACGCCTTGTCTGCCAGTTCAAGGGCTCTGTCCAGCTGCTGTTTTCTGATGGCCAAACGACCCAGCCCCAGCAAGGCATCAACGGCCTCCGGATTCAATTCAAGTGCTTCACGAAAAGTTGCCTTGGCCTCTTCCGGCTGATTTTTCTGCATGTAGGCATTGGCATGCACAACAAGGATGCCGGCCTTGGTCTCTGCGCTCAGACCCTCCTCCAGCGGTATCTTTTCCAGGGCCTCGTCGGCCTTGCCTTGCATGAGATAGGCCCGGCCCAATGACCCGGCGAGTTTGTCCATACCAACACCCAGACTATGCGCCCGTTCCAGCTCCTTTTCTGCGCCGGGACCGTCACCATGCAACAAATATACCTCGCCAAGGACCTGGCGTGCGGTTTTATTTTTTGGGTCCTGTTTAAGGGCGTTTTTTAACTGTATGATTGCCGCCCCCAGCTCGCCTTTTTCCAGGTAGGCCTGGCCCTCGGCCAGGTATTCCGCGCTGCTCTCGGCCCACCCCAGGACGGGAAAAATCAGCAGGCCTACAAGCAACACCCCGCCCCTTAAACTCAAATTATAATTTCCGCCATCCTTCATCGGACTCATCCTTATCATCTGGAAAACAACGCGATGCCTGCTAGCAGGCAAACCGCCAGGCACTTCACTTCAGGCCATATTTATTCAGCAAATCATACAGAGTGGGCCGACTGACACAGAGGAGTTCGGCAGCTTGAGTCACATTATTGTTGGCTACCGTCAGCGCCCGCTGCAAAGCCTTGCGCTCGGCCTCTTCACGCACATGACGCAAGTCAAGGCACAGCGGCTCATTTTCCTTCCTGTCAACGATATTGAGTTCAAGGTCCTCCGGTGTCACATAGTCACCGTCAGCCATAATCACGGCGCGCTTGATTTTGTTTTCCAGTTCACGCACATTACCGGGCCAATGATGGCACTCTATTGCCTGCATGGCCTCTGGTGAAAATCCCTTCAACGACTGTCCGTGTTCACGGGAAAAACGATCGATAAAAACCCGCGCCAACATCAAGTTATCACCCTCACGTTCGCGTAGCGGAGGAATTTTCAGGGTAACCTCACTGATGCGGTAATAGAGATCTTCGCGAAATTTTCCCGCCTTGATCAGATCCTGCAAATCCTGATGGGTAGCACAGATCACGCGGACATCCACGGAAATCTCGCTGCGCCCACCGACACGCTCGATTACCCGCTCCTGCAGAAAACGCAGCATTTTTGCCTGCAATGGCTGAGGAAGATCGCCCACCTCGTCAAGAAAAAAAGTACCACCGTCTGCGTACTCGATTTTGCCACGTGTCTGCTTGCTGGCCCCGGTAAAAGCGCCTTTTTCATGGCCAAACAGCTCACTTTCGAGCAAAGCCTCTGGAATAGCCGCGCAATTAATGGCTATGAAGGGGCCAGATTTACGTGAACTGAGATTGTGCAGAGCACGGGCAAACAGCTCCTTGCCAGTGCCACTCTCACCCAGCAGCAAGGTTGTGACATCAGAGGGGGCCACCTTTTCCACCATACGACAGGCCTTTTGCATCTGCGGGCTGGCGCCGATAATGCCCTCGAGCTGGGTGGTACGTGCCTGCAGCAGCTGACGATACTCTTCTTCCAGATCGTAGAGGGCGTGGGCACGATCAATAATCATGCCAAGAATCTCGGGGTCGACCGGTTTTTGATAAAAGTCGTAGGCACCAAGAGAAACCGCCTTAACGGCATTTTCACGATCGTCATTACCGGTAACGACGATAACTTTTGCATGAGGGTGAATGGAGAGAATCTCCCCCAGCGTCGCCAGCCCCTCAGAGGCATTGGTTGGGTCGGGTGGCAAACCCAGGTCGAGCGTAATCACGGCCGGATGGTATTTGTTCACCGCCGCCAGGGCCGCCGCTCGATCGCCGGCGATAACAACTTCATAGCCTTCGAAGCACCAGCGCAGCTGACTCTGCAGGCCTGGGTCGTCTTCGACGGCCAAAAGGGTCTTGAGTTTGGATTTCTTTGCCATGAATCAGTCCATATCCCTTGCTTCATCAAACGGGGAAACCGTTTCCGAAACGATTTCCAGATCGATACGAAAGGTCGTACCAACGCCAGGTTCACTGCGCACCGTCAGGCTGCCATCGAGAGCGTGGATGAATTCGCGGCTTTCATATACACCAATTCCCATGCCCGCATTTCCCTTAGTGGTGTCGAAGGGGCGAAACAAGCGCTCACGAATAAAGGCGGAATCCATTCCACAACCGCTGTCTTCGATCTCGATCACAGCCTTGTCATTCTCACGCCACAATCGTACCTGAATCTCACCATCTTCGTCTGTTGCATCCTGCGCATTCTGCACCAGATGTCCGATTACCGCAGCCAGGCGGTCGCCATCGGCAATCACCGTCAACCCTTCATCGCGCTGCGAAAATTCAGGGGCTGGACGCTGTCCCGCATGGGACATCACCACGGCTTCCAGCATTCGCCCCAGATCCACCGGTTTCTGTAGCTGGCCGCTCACACGCCCCTTACGCAGCTGAGCGAGCAACCGATTCATTTTTCGTACCGAATTGTCCACGGTGGCGAAGGCATCCTCGACAAAAGACGGGTTGCCGCGATGCCGCTCCGCATTGCTCACAACCAGCGACAGCTGAGCCACCAGGTTTTTCAGATCGTGTACCACATAGGCCGAGAGGCGGTTAAAGGCCTCGAATTGGCGCGCATCGACCAAGGCCTCATTGGCCGCCAACAGCGCCAGATAACTGGCAGACTGGCGCCCGGTAGTAACCAACAGATCGCGCACCTCCCAATTGACCTGCAGGGGCGTACGTGGGCGCGCAAGCACGATAAAGCCGTGCAGCTCCGACATATTGAACAAAGGCACCAGCAGCCAAGCGTCAGGCAGTCGCCGCAACCAGTCGGGAAGCATCAGTTCCGCATAGAGTTCCGGCTCTCGTTCGACCTGGGCCAGTTCGATAATCCAGCCACAATTGACCAAAAAGCGTATCAGTGATTCATCTTCTGTGACGCTTTTCCGGCATTCCGGCATGTTCCAGCTAACAGTAAACTGAAAAACGCCCCCCTCCTGCCGTTGCCAAAGCATACCCCCCGGACTCTCGACAATTTGCGCCATGGCCTTGATTACCCGCAGACGCAAATCCTGGTCAAGCGCCGCCGAGGACAGGGTATCGATGAAACGCAGCCATTCCTCGCGATAATCGTAACGGTAGTTGAAGAAATGTTTGCTGAGAAAAACCCGCAGGCGGGCGCGCATCTGCCCGGAAAACAGCAACACCACCAGCAACATGCCGGCGGCGAAAAAAAAGACGGTCTGTGCCAGCCCCCCCCATTCTCCGCCATAGAGCTGAATGTAATAACCACCAGCCGCCATCGCCAACAGGTAAATCCCGGCCCCCAGCAAACTGGCGCTATGAAACACAAAGCTGCGTGAAACAAAGACATCCAGCGACCACTGCGGATTACGCGCCGCCGAAACGATGATCAATGGCACGACAATCGCGTTGATATAGCCTCGCGCCGTCCAGATGGCTGGAGAAATTTCACCCAACAAAAAGGCATTGGAGTAGAGATAGAAATCAAAGGCAAACAAGCCGCCCAGCCCCAAACACAAATATTTGATGGCCCAGCGCTCGGCCAACGGCGTATTGCGAAACAACTGTTCCACCAGTACCAAACCCAGCAGGGAAAACACCAGAAAAACGAAGATACGAAGGTCAAAACCCAAATGCGGGGAAACATCGACCAGGCCGCTAAAGATCAACCCCAGCATCAGGGCCATGAGCAGACCGAAGACCACCACAACGGCAGCGGCCATGCGCAGAAAACGCCGCGCCGAAGCAGCCCGGCCATGACCGAGAATGGCCAGTAGAAACCACAGCCAGAACACGTTGCGCAGCAACTCGGCAGCAAC
>WGBZ01000115.1 GCA_015494035.1 Lysobacterales bacterium
ATCGCCTTGCCAGTGCCCGCCACTGGCCACCGGTTTGCAAGCGGCCACACTCAGGCCGCGAGCTTGCCAACGCCGCAGCAGCTGGCAACTGGTCCAGGTTTTGCCTGCATCGGTGTCGGTGGCGGTGACAAAAACCGAAGGCAATTCGGACAAAAACATGGCTTTCAGACCCGCAACCGGCTGGGAATGTCCTTGCGCGCCTTGTTTTGCACCACGCCGCGAAAGTAGTTGACTTCATAGGTGGCCGGCAAAACGCCCTCGTGGCGAAACTTTTCATAAGCCTCAGTCAATCGCTGCAAGGCCTGCCGACTCATGAGTCCCCGGGGCCGGTCTTCATCCACATTGTGCGCCCCAATGGCTTTCAGATCACGCATCAGGTCGGTGACCCGGGCGTAAGTCATGGTAATGGTTTCGCTGTTGGCCACCACCTGTTCAAAACCCAGCCGCAACATGGCATCGGCCACCTGGCGCATGTCAGTGAATTCGTTCACATGTGGCCGGTCATCCACCGCCGCCCAGCTGTGGCGCAGTTCGTGCAAGGTGGAAAAGCCCAGCGAACTGGCCAGCACCACCCCGCCGGGTTTGAGCACCCGCTGTACTTCCTGCATCACCTGTTCTTCATTGGTCCACTGCAACATCAGGTTGGAAAACACCAGATCAAAGCTACTTTCCGTATAAGGCAGGTCGTGGGCATCGCCCACACACGCGTTGACGCCGGCTGCTGCGGGCACGCGCTCGATCATGGCCGGACTGAAATCCAGCGCATGAATTTCCGCCCCGGGAAACTGCTGCGCCAAGCGGGGTACGGCCCAGCCGGTGCCACAACCCAAATCCAGAATACGCGGCGCCTGAACGTTTGCCAGAGCCGGGTCATCTTGCAGCCGTTCCAGCAGGCGTTCCAGCACTTCTTTCTGCAAAACGGCATTGGCCTCATAGTGATCCGCTGCCTGGCTGAACGAGTGGCTGATGGCCTGGTATTCAAGGGTCATGGGGCAATATCCTGTGGTCTGACAAGTGCCGCGCGATGGAGTTTGTCATGGGTCAATGGTAAAAAAGTCGTCATACGGGTTGTTGTTGGTGAAAACGGTTTAAGGAGGCTCTGATTGAATCTCGACATTTCAGGTGTGAGAAGCACGTTCACGATTCGATCAGAGCTTCCTTGAGGAAGTTCTGATTGAATCTGGACGAAGCAGATTATGCCGGAAATGTTCGAGAACAAGGCGAAGTTCGCAGCAAATAGCGGGCTATTGGCAAGGACTTCAACGCAGTTATCGGACATTTCAGGTGTGAGAAGCGAGTTCACGATTCGATCAGAGCTTCCTTAACAGCCCGGTGAGTTCATCGGCATGGGTCAAAAACGGCGCGTGGCCAGCCCCGCGAATCAGGGCGTATTGCCCCGCTGCACCAGGGTGTGTGGCCGTTCCCGAACGGGCCGCGGCCTTTTCCATTGCCGCTGGAGACACCAGTCGGTCACGTCGCCCGGCGATCCACAAAGAGGGCTGAACCAGGCGTGGCAGCTGCCGGCTCAAGTCGGTGTTTTTCAACAGTTGCAAGCCGGCGGCCAGGGCCGGGGCTTCGGGTTCCGGGCTGTGACTGGCCAGGGTTCTGAGCTGTTTCAGCAAGGCCTTTTCATTGGCACAACCCAGCACTTCAAGGGCCATAAAACGGTGCAGAGTCTGATGCACGTCGCGACGCAAGTCCTGACCAAACTGTTCGATCAGGCTTTCATCCACCCCTTCTGGCCAATCCGGCGAACGCACAAAACAGGGGCTGGCGCACAACATCACCAGTCGCCGCACCCGTTCAGGCCGTTGCAAGGCCAGTTTCAACGTCAGCAAACCACCCAGCGACCAGCCCACCCAGGTGGCCGCTGGCAGGTGCGCGGTGAGCGCATGCAGCTGTTCGGCTGCCACTGCAATCTCTTCGGCCAGGGGCAGGTGGCGATGACCGCCGTGACCAGGAAGGTCCACCGCGTGCACCCGCCAGTGCGCTTTCAGCTGCTCCACCCACGGATGAAACAAGCCCGAATGCATGCCCCAGCCATGCACCAGCACCAAGGGTGGGCGGTTTGCCTGTGCAGGCCTGTTGAGCGTGTTTTCCGGACTTTCAGTCATGAGCAATGGGATTTTCAGCGATTTCAGTCAGCACCTTCGACAAGGCCTCCACCAGCCGTTGCAGGTCGTCCCTGCGGTGCGAGGCTGTCAACGTAATGCGCAAGCGGGCCTGGCCTTTGGCCACCGTGGGGTAGCG
>WGBZ01000116.1 GCA_015494035.1 Lysobacterales bacterium
GCCGGCCTGCTGTTACGCGACCAGAGCGGGCAACCGGGTTTGGCTGATTGTTTGCGTATCACCGTGGGCCAGCCGGATGAAAACCGGCGGCTGTTGCAGGTGCTTGATGACCTGCAGGGTTTTGAAGCAAAGACGCGTCCGGTGGTAAAGGAAGAACGATGAAGCCCAAATACCTCTTTATTGACCGCGATGGTACGCTGATTCAGGAACCGGAAGACTTTCAGGTGGATCGCCTGGACAAGGTGGCCCTGGTTGACGGGGTGATCCCTTCCCTGCTTGCCCTGCAGGCGGCGGGTTGGCGTCTGGTCATGGTCAGCAACCAGGATGGACTGGGCACCGAAGCCTTTCCCGTGGACGATTTCCAGCCCGCCCACGACTGGTTGCTGCAGTTGCTCCAGAGTCAGGGGATAGCCTTCGAATCGGTCAAAATCTGCCCTCACTTGCCTGATGCGGGTTGTGACTGCCGCAAGCCGCGCACGGGGCTGGTGGCCGAATGGCTCCGGCGCGATGACTGGGACCGGGCCAACAGCTACGTGATTGGCGATCGCGACACCGATGTGCAGCTGGCCGAGAACATGGGCCTGGCGGCCTTCCGGCTGGATGAAAACACCACCTGGAAGGATATCGTTACGGCACTGGTCACGCGCCCGCGCTGCGCGCGCGTGAGGCGTGAAACCACCGAAACGGCGATTGACTGCCAGGTCAATCTGGATCAAGCCGGGCAAAATGCCATTACCACTGGTGTCGGTTTCTTTGATCACATGCTGGAACAGCTGGCCCGGCACGGGGAATTTTCCCTCACCCTGACCTGCCGGGGAGACACCCACATTGACGACCACCACACGGTGGAAGACTGTGCCATTGTGCTGGGTCAGGCCTTGCGGCAGGCACTGGGCGACAAGCGCGGCATTGGCCGTTATGGCTTTGTGCTGCCCATGGATGAAGTGCGGGCCGAAGCCACGCTGGACCTTTCAGGCCGGCCCTGGCTGCGCTGGGAAGGCCAGTTCAGCCAGTCACAGGTGGGCCAGCTCAACACCCAGATGGTGCCGCATTTTTTCCGCTCCTTGTGCGATCAACTTGGGGCCACGCTGCACCTGCGTTTCGATGACGGCAACGCCCACCATCAGGTCGAAGGCGTCTTCAAGGCCGTAGCCAAATGCCTGGCGCAGGCCATTCGCCGTGACGGGCACGATTTGCCCAGCACCAAGGGAAGTCTCTGATGCCAGGCACCGCACCCGTGGTCATTGTGGCCAATGGAGGCAGCAACATCAACTCGGTGCGTTGGGCGTTGAAACGCCTGGGTGTGGACAGCCGACTTAGCGACCGACCCGAGCAAATTGCCAGTGCAGCGCGGGTGATCCTGCCAGGTGTGGGTGCCGCACCGGCTGGCATGTCGGCCTTGCAACGGCGCGAACTGATCGACTGTGTCACTTCCCTGCAACAGCCCGTGCTGGGTGTGTGTCTGGGCATGCAGCTGTTGTTTGAGCATTCCGAGGAAGGCGACACGCCGGGCCTGGGCGTGATTCCCGGGCGGGTGGAAAAGCTGTCCGAAAGCCCACAGGTGCGCGTGCCGCACATGGGCTGGAATCGTTTGCAGCTGGTGGCTGACGACCCATTGCTGGCCGGCTTGTCCAGCGCCTGGTTTTATTTTGTGCATGGCTATGCCGTCAACCCGGCCAGTACCGTCGAGCACGCCCTGGCACTGAGTCAGCATGGGCGGGAATTTGTGGCTGTGGCGCGCAAGGAGAATTTTTACGGGGTTCAGTTTCACCCGGAAAAATCCGCTGCCGCTGGTGCCCGTTTGCTAAAAAACTTTCTGGAGCTGTGATGCCTGTTTACCCGGCACTGGACATTATCAACGGTGGCTGTGTGCGCTTGCAGCAGGGCGATTTTGCCCGCCAGACTGACTACCCGCTGGACCCTTTGGAGCAAGCACGGCGCTATCAGGCCGACGGGGCCGAATGGCTGCACCTGGTGGATCTGGACGGCGCCCGTTGCGGCCAGCCACAGCTGCTGGCATTGATTGCCGAGTTGTCGCAAACCGGCTTGTGCGTGCAAACCGGCGGCGGTGTACGCACTGGCGACCACATTGAAGCCCTGCTCAGTGCCGGCGCCAGCCGGGTGGTGGTGGGTTCACTGGCAGCCACAGAACCCGAGCGCGTGCGTCGCTGGTTACACACTTTTGGTTCACAGCGCCTGACGCTGGCGCTGGATGCGCGTCTGGACGAAACCGGCACGCCCCGACTGGCCACCTCGGCCTGGCGCGAGACCTCGGGGGTTTCCCTGTGGGAGATGGCGGCATTCTACCGCCAACACGGCGCACGCCATGTGCTGTGCACCGACATTGGCCGCGATGGGCAGATGCAAGGCCCGTCACTGAAGTTGTACCGCCAGTGTCAGCAGCGTTTTCCACAATTGCACTGGCAGGCTTCCGGCGGCGTGCACGCCCTGGAAGACATCCGGGCCGTGCAAGACACGGGCCTGGCCGGGGTAGTGGTTGGCAAGGCCTTGCTGGAAGGGGTATTCACACTCAAGGAGGCGCTGTTGTGCTGGCAAAACGATTGATTCCCTGCCTGGATGTGGCCAATGGCCAGGTGGTCAAGGGCGTGCGTTTCCGCGATCACCAGGTGGTAGGCGATATCATCGAGCTGGCGCAGCGTTACGCCGAGCAAGGCGCCGACGAACTGGTGTTTTACGACATCACCGCCAGCCCCCAGAGGCGTTCGGTTGACACCCGCTGGGTGGAACGCATCGCCGCGGCCATTGACATACCCTTTTGCGTGGCCGGTGGCATTGCCGATGTGGAATCGGCCCGGCGGGTGCTTTACAGCGGCGCGGACAAGATATCCATCAACAGCCCGGCGCTGCTTCGCCCGACCCTGATCACGGAACTGGCCGAAGCCTTTGGCAGCCAATGCGTGGTGGTGGGTATCGACAGCCTGGGCACGCCAGCGGGGTACCGGGTCAAGCAACTCACCGGCCAGCCGGACAGTATGCAAGACGCCAATCGTGACACGCTGGACTGGATCAGCGAAGCCCAACAGCGGGGCGCGGGGGAAATCGTGCTCAACTGCATGGATGCCGACGGCGTGCGCCAGGGTTACCACCTGAATCATCTGCAACAGGCCCGGGCCATTTGCGCAGTGCCGCTGATCGCATCCGGTGGCGCTGGGACCGCGCAACACTTTGTTGACGTGTTCCAACAGGCCGATGTGGATGGCGCACTGGCCGCCAGCGTATTTCACTCAGGCCAGATTGAAATACCCGCTCTGAAGGCACATTTGCACCGGGCTGGCGTGCCAGTGCGTTTGACCCGTAACAGACAATGCCAGAACGCCTAACAATTCCGCCCTTTTTGAACAGGCACAGAGAATGAAAAACGCAACAGACAACAATCACCTCGGCCATCCCGTCCGGCAACCGGACTGGGACAAGATGAACGACCGGATACCAGCAGTGGTGCAACATGCCGAAACGGGCAAGGTCTTGATGCAGGCGTACGTGAGCCGGGCTTCCTGGCAACGGACACTGGACAGCGGGCGGGTGTGTTTTTACAGCAGAAGCCGTCAGCGGTTGTGGACCAAAGGCGAAAGCTCGGGCCACTACCTGCGCCTGCAACGCTGGGCGCTGGACTGTGATGGCGACTGCCTGTTATTGCAGGTGATTCCCGAAGGCCCCACCTGTCACCTGGGTTGCGAGTCCTGCTTTGATGATCCGCACACGGGCCAGGATTCAGGCTCGGGCAACTTTCTGTTCCAGCTGCAGGCGGTGATCCGGCAGCGGGCCGAAGCGCCTGCTGAAGGTGAACCGGCGTCCTATACCCGCCAGCTGCTGGAGTCCGGCTTACCGCGCATGGCCCAGAAAGTGGGCGAAGAAGGTGTGGAAACGGCCCTGGCGGCGGTCACTGGCAGCGAGCAGGAATTGCTGGGTGAGGCCGCTGACCTGCTCTATCACCTGCTGGTGTTGTTGCAAGCCCGCGGACTGTCTGTGCAACAGGTGTTATCAGTGCTGGAAGAGCGCCACCGCTAAGGCCTGCTGATTCGGCATCTCATCGCTCAAGCAGAAATAATAAAGCCACATGTAGCGCCAACTCTCTGTTGGCGCTATGGTTGTGAGCACAGGCAAGTGCTCTCTGCTGCTTCTCGCTCAGAGCTTCCTTAAGGAAACTTTGATTGAATCGTGACACGGCATCTTGTGGCGTCAAATCGCCCATTTCTGCGTTGCAAACCTTCACAATAGCTTGCTATTGCGTGCGGTTTGCGCCTTGAATTGAACAATTTTTCACGACAATCTGCTCGCGCCAGATTCAATCAGAGCTTCCTTAATCAAAGGCATCTTTAAAAATGGCATCGAAGGCGAGGTAACTGTCAAAGCGCGGTTCGATGAAAGGCTCAAAGTCTTGGGTTGAAGGGTCTTGGGCTTGCCGGGCCCAACCATACCAAAGCTTGCCACTGTGCAGAGACAGGGAGTAAATGCTCTGGGCAAACTCCAGGTTGTTCGGTTGCAGCAGGATAGAAGGCTCCCAACTGCCATTGGTGAGGTTTCCATCCCTTAATTCCATGCGTAATTCGGCTCCCTGAGGCCAAACCGCTGCTTGCAAGGGGCCATGTTTCACAAGAAATCCCTGTGAAAATTGACTGCCCACTCCTCCCAGGTTGTCTGGATCGGCAAGTGGAAATCCTGGCCCGGCATTTTCACCCAACCTTTCTTCTACGCCTTGGTCTGAGCGCCATAGTAGATTCGGCGTTCCCAAAGTGTCATAGGCGGCAAGCACACTGTCGTCAACGTAGGCATTGGATGAAATTTGCTCTGGCGTACTCCAGGTTCCGTTCAGTTTACGTATGCGGTACAGTTCCCTGTCATTTGCTGTTGAAAAGTCATGGTCCGTATCAATGATTAACCCCAAAACTTGCTCATTCTGGCTGAATGCAGCAGGCCTCCAGCCATAGGTGAAGCTCAGGCTAGCGGCCACGGTTTCTTCAAACGACCAGCTGGCTGTATCCGCGTCCCAGCTCATGGCATGAATACTGACCGGGTTAGTTGTGTCGCCAGCCACTTCAATACCGTTGGCCCGTTGCCAAAACACATGCAGGTTAGCGAATTTATCCTTAGCCAATCGAGGGCCAAAATCGGTCAAGGCATTGTTGGTTAGGATGCCACTGGCGATGGGGAGTTCTGAGGCCGGGTCTACCAAGCTCCAGTGCAGTTCGTATGCGTTGGCAAATGCAGGCAAGTCAGAAACTTGTGTCGGCACTGGAGAAGGGTTGTGCTGATAGACAATCAGCGCTTTCCCTTGTGAATCAAAGGCCGTAACGGGTGCGTGATCTGCTACCGCATCCTGCATCAGGTAACGGATTTGGCCCCACTGCCCGGTTTCACCGTTGTAAAAGCGATAGGCGATATTCCCAGATGGCCTTTGTTCGCCGGCAGGTAATTCAGACCACACGGCCAAGCCCTGGAAATGACCGTTATTAAAGTGATGCGCCAGGGATAACTGCCCATCAACCGGTACAAAAGCATTCCCGTTGGCCTGTCTTTTCTCTGTGGCAGGCTGGCGTGACCCACAGGTATCGCCAAAGGGCCAGTCTTTATTGGCAGTGGTGGACAGCCCCATAAACCAGGCCGAGGCATTCACATTAAGGTTTCCGCCAACCTCTGCAAGCTGAAAGTCAGGTGCCACGTCAATTTTTATACAGCCACTGCCGGTGCCGCTTGCGTTAACGCCAGCAACCGAGCTAATGGGGGCAGGCAAGCTTGCCTGAGCACTGATTTTTGCTGAAATGGACCCGCCAACCTGTCCACCGGTCCACTCCATATTCCCTGTGCTGCCTTCATAAAGGGCTGTTCCATTGACGCTCGCTGTTGCTGTCGCTTTGAGGCTGACGGTATTGATGACACTGCACAGATAGCCGCTGATTGCACAGGCCCCAGCCTGAAGCCCAGGTACCGCTTGAAAGGGGCTGACAGTTTTTTGCCACTTGGGCAAGGGAACTTCTACAGTGGCTTCACCACTGGTTTGTAACTGGTCACAACTCAAAGTAGTCGTGTTGGGTCCATCGGCACTCAGGGAAAATGATTTCCCGGCGAGCTTGAAATCAGATTGCAGGGACAGATCTCCTGACCCTGGACTGCCATTTGAGTAGGCTTTGGCAGTGTAGTCTGAACTCAATCCGCCGGAAATGCCCCAGATTCCACTAAACAGAGAAATGGTATTAATGGTGCGAGTGGTTTCCAGAGAAACGGGCCAATGAAGAGTCGCTTCGTAAGTGATGCCGGACTGTCCTGACCAGTCACTACTGGAACCGGCCCAGGGCGGAAGACTGACTTTGGGAACTGCCACGGTAAAAGGTTCGGACTGCTCGTCTCCACGTTTTGCCACCGCTTTAATGGTGTCGCCGCTTTCCCCGGCATTGAATGACCAGGTAACGGTGTCTGAACCGGCAACGGTTTCGACGGTGCCGCCGTAGGTAAACTCAACCTGCCCCGGGGCTTGCCCACGCCAGTCAATGGTAACCTCAACGTCTGTATTAATATCGATTTCCTGCAGGTATTGAGCGGGTTCTGACAGTTGCATGTCGGTAATGATTGGTGTTTCCGGGCTGGGTTGTTGGCTCACAGTACCACTCACCGTCACGCTGTCCTGAATAAAATAATCAAGGTATTCTTGTTGAGACTGCTGAATATTACCTTTAGGCATCAACGATGGAGACATGGTCATGCCATTGGGGCCATTGTTTTGAGCGTCCAATTTGAGACGGTGCATTACGTCATCTACCCAGTCTTTTTCCCCTGCTTGGGGCGTCTGTTGTGGTTGCCAGTTATGGGTCTGGCTGTCATAACTGCCGGAGAGTGTTACCTTTTCAGTATCGCCGGCAAGGTTAATCCCTGACTCGTTGTGATTATGCTCCCACCAGATGCAATCTGTACCAAAAGCAAAAGTACCATCCAAATCCATTGTGGCCTGGTCAATGTGATATTCCAGGTCAACCGTGCCATTTCCGGTTACCTGCCCGGTGATGGTATAGCGTTTTTCAATGGTGACGTTCCAGTCCATATCTGCTGGAGTTTCAACCTCATTGGGCATGCCGCTGTAACAGTACGGGTAGTCCCATCCGACGTTTTCCTGCTTGTTAATGGTTCCTGTGAGGATTTCATGCCCAGCGCCAGTCACGCTGCCATCGCAAGAAACTTCGATATAGTTCTCCTCTGAGCCGCCAATTTTCTGCACAGAGAGGCTGCCGCTTACTGGCGAATAATCATCCATTAACTGGCAACCATCAACGAGATACTCACAAAATGTTTCCGAGCCATTAATCTCGTATGAGCCAGAAACCTGACTCATGTCCCAGCGCCCATTGGCAAGCATGGTTGTTACTGAGCAGTTTGTTGGCTCATCAACTGGGCAGGACAGTTGTGCCGAGGTCGGTGCCGAGTGAAGCCAGGCCACCGCAATAAGAATAAAGAAAAGAGTTCTGATGCGTTCAAATAACATTGGATATTCCCCTAAAATCAGCCTTATGTTTTGTAAGGTCAGCCTAGCTTGAAGGGGAGCCACAATCCTGAAAACAATCTTAAGGATTTCTTATTTCCCTTTGGCAGACAGATTTTATGAGGCAGGGGGACAGATGTTATCTGTGTCCTGTTGGCCGAGGTGTTTTCATAAGGGCGCCATTGAAGGGCTGTGTCCCATTTTTTCCGGTTTCCAATAAATCAGGGGTGACAGTCACAGAGGGCGAAGTCAGGAGAAACAATACGGAGGTTGCAAGGAAATAATTAAAAACGGCAATGAGTGTTTTCGTCGGTAGTTGTGAAATTGGAGAGGACTCTGCCAGAGGTCACTTGCCCAGGCACCCATCTGGTTTGGGGCGTTTAACGCGTGGCTTCTGTATATCAGCCAGCTAGGAACTTGCAGCATTCATCCTATTTGCTACAATTTGCGATTAATAAACAGTCATCTGGAGGGGGGATGCGGTTTGTTTTCGGTCAATTTACACTTGATGCCAGGCAAAAGACTGTCTGGTGGAAAAGCACTCGACTGGCATTTACGCCGAAAAGCTTCGAGCTTTTGCATTATCTGGTTTCCCGTTCGGGGCAGTTGATTAGCCGTGACGAACTTGTCGAGTCAGTCTGGCGGGGGCGAATCGTTACCGATAACACAATTGACCAGTGTATTTTAAAGATTCGTAAAGCGCTTACTGATGCCCAGCCGGGAGATTATATAG
>WGBZ01000117.1 GCA_015494035.1 Lysobacterales bacterium
CAACTGGCGCGATGAGCAGGCCAAACGCCGCAACAAGCCGCGCCAGTGGATTTTGAAGAACCACGAACTGGAAGCCCTGGTGGAACGACAGCCCGGCAGCACAGCGGATTTGCTGGAGAAGTGCGGCCTCAATCAGGGGCTGGTCAAGCACCACGGCAGCAGCCTGCTGCAGCTGTTGGAAAACGCCTCAGCAATCGATCCGGCGCTGTTGCCGCAACTGGCCCGGCTGGATGAAGCCGGCAACCGGCAGTTCGGCGCATTCCGGAAAACCCTGCAGGAAACCGCCGAGCGGCTGGACGTACCCGCTTCGCTGTTTGCCAGCACGCAGGAACTCAAACAGCTGGTGGCCACAGGCGGTTCGCTGGAAGACCTGCCGGGCTGGCAGTACACCGGCCAATAGTCCATTCGCCTGGAGCCTGCGTGAACGATTCTCACTTTGCCAGCGATCAGCAACACATGGCCGAAGCACTGGCCTTGGCGAGGCTGGGGCTGGCCAGCACCGACCCCAACCCGCGCGTGGGCTGCGTGATTGTGCGTGATAGCCGCGTGGTGGGCACGGGTTATCACCGGCGGGCCGGCGAAGCGCACGCGGAAGTGCATGCCTTGCGTGAGGCCGGCGAACAGGCGCGCGGGGCCACGGCTTACGTGACCCTGGAACCCTGCAGCCACCACGGGCGCACACCACCGTGTGCCGATGCTTTGATTGCCGCGGGCATTGAGCGGGTGGTGGTGGCCATGGCCGATCCTTGCGACAAGGTGGCCGGTGCTGGTTTGCAACGGTTGCGTGAACACGGCATCGCCGTGACCGAAGGCGTGCTGCGGGAACAGGCCGAAGCGCTCAGCCAGGGTTTTTTTCATCGCATGCGCACCGGCAAACCGTGGCTGCGCCTGAAACTGGCCCAGTCCCTCGATGGCCGCAGCGCCATGGCCAATGGTGAGAGCCAGTGGATTACCGGTCCGGAGGCTCGCGCCAATGCGCAACTGTGGCGGGCCAGAAGCGCCGCCATCCTCACGGGCATTGGCACCGTGTTGGCCGATAACTGCCGTTTGACCGTGCGCCCGGAGCAGTTGCCCGAGCTGCTGCCTTTTGATGAGCAGCACGACCAACCGTTGCGCGTGGTGCTGGATTCGCGCCTGCGCCTGCCAATGGATGCGGCACTGTTGCAGCAGCCCGGTCACACAGTGGTGCTGACAGGAGTGAAAAAAAACGCTCGCCAACAGTGGCTGGACAGTCTGTTGCATGAACACCCGGCACTGGCCGAAAAGGTTCGTGTGCTGGGCATGCCCACGGCTCCGGATGGTCGGCTGGATCTGGTCGCCGTGCGTGACTGGCTGGCCGCTGAATCCCTCAACGAAGTGCTGATTGAGGCCGGCGCCACCCTGGGCGGTGCCTGGCTGGCCGAGGAACTGGTGGATGAATTGCTGGTCTATACCGCACCGGTGCTGTTGGGCAGCCAGGCGCGACCGAGCGTCATGTTGCCTTTGCAGCACCTGGCCGAAAAACTGATACTGGATGTGCGCCAGCGCAGCCTGATGGGTCAGGATGAACTTTTACAAGCGCGGGTGCGGAAAAAGACTGGGCCGGCCGGGCCGGTAGAGGCACCCAACATGGCCCCGGAAACAGTGGCCGAAAGCGGAGACACAGCGACCCACCAGGAGAAAAACTGAAGTGTTTACCGGCATTATTCAGGCCACCGGCCAGGTGATGGAGATACAGCCGATGGCAGGTGATCTGCGCCTGTCCATTGACGTTTCGGCCCTGTTGCCAGAAACGGAAATCCGCATTGGCGACAGCGTGGCCATCAATGGTATTTGCCTGACGGCAAAAAACGCCCCTGGCAATCAGCCGCCCGGCCAAGCGCCCGTGATGCTGGCCGATGTGTCGCGCGAAACCCTGGCCAAAACCACGCTGGGCCATTGGCAAGCCGGCCAGCGGGTGAACCTGGAGCCGGCCCTGAGACTGGGCGACCGGTTGGGCGGCCACCTGGTAACCGGTCACGTGGATGGATTGGCTCGGGTGACGCGGCGTGAAACCGATGCCCGTTCGTTACGCCTGCGTCTGCAGGCACCGGCGGATTTGGCCTGCTTTATTGCTGCCAAAGGTTCGGTGTGTCTGGATGGCGTCAGCCTGACGGTCAACGCCGTCAACGGCTCGGCATTCGAGGTCAATCTGGTGCCACACACGGCTGAAGTGACCACCTTGGGAGCGGTGCAAGAAGGCGATGCCATGAATCTGGAAATTGATACGCTGGCGCGCTACGTGGCACGCCTGCAGGAATGTCAGAATTAACGTTAGATTTAACAGGTAAGCACTTGAAACGAAACAAAAAAAGTACGGATTCCAACGGAGAATCACTGCACGGTACCGCCGAGTTGATCGATGAACTGCGCGCTGGTCGCATGGTCATTCTTATGGATGATGAAGACCGGGAGAATGAAGGCGATCTGGTGATTGCGGCGGAAAAGGTGACGCCGGAAATCATCAATTTCATGGCCCGTGAAGCCCGCGGCCTGATCTGCCTGACTCTGACCCCCGAGCATTGCCAGAAGCTGGGTTTGCCCATGATGGTGCAGGACAATGGCCTGGGGCTGGGCACCAACTTCACGGTTTCCATCGAAGCGGCCAGCGGCGTTACCACCGGCATTTCGGCCGCCGACCGCGCGCGCACCATCCAGGTGGCTGTCAGTCCCTCGGTCACGCCGGAAGATATCGTGACGCCCGGCCACGTTTTTCCACTGCGGGCCAAGCCCGGTGGTGTGTTGCAGCGAGCCGGCCATACCGAGGCCGGATGCGATCTGGCGCGTCTGGCCGGCTTTCAGCCAGCGTCAGTGATCGTGGAAATCATGAACGACGATGGCAGCATGGCGAGAAAGCCCGACCTGCTGAAATTCGCCCGCCAGCACGGCCTGAAAATTGGCACCATTGCTGACCTGATTCAGCACCGCATGTTGCACGAACAAACGGTGCACGAAGTGGAGCGCTTCCCTTTGAACACCGAGTTTGGCGAGTTTGAAGCGGTGCGCTTTGCCGATGAAGTCACGGGGCGTCAGCACCTGGCTCTGGTCAAGGGCGAGATTCAGGCAGAGGAGCCGACACTGGTGCGGGTGCATGCCGGCCATTGGTTGCGTGACCTGACCGGTGCCGAGGATGCGGTGCCTCACTGGACGTTCCGGCGTGCCTTGCGGCATATCCAGCAGGACGGACAGGGCGTGGCGGTTTTGCTGGATGATGGCAAACGGGATTTTTCCAGAGAGCTGGATCAGCTTAAGCCAGCCAGACATTCCGCTCAGGATGGTGACAAACCGGCCTCCCAGGCCTATCAGGACATTGGCATAGGTTCCCAGATCCTGCGCGCCCTGGGCGTGGGTAAAATGCGCCTGATGAGCCCGCCGTTACGCTTTCCGGCCCTTTCGGGATTCGGCCTTGAAATCACCCAATACGTGGAGTTATGACATGAGTATCAATAAAATCATTGGCCAGTTTGGCGATTTTTCCACCACTCGCGTGGTGCTGGTTTCTTCCCGTTTCAATGAGCTGGTGGTCAAGGGGCTGGTCGACGGTGCCATTGAAGCCCTGCGCCGTTTTGGGGTGGAGGACGCGCACATGTTGCAGGTTGAAGTCCCCGGGGCGCTGGAAATCCCCCTGGCCGCGCGCGAGGCCATAGACTACTTTGCCGCCGATGCAGTGATCGCTCTGGGGGCGGTCATTCGTGGCGAAACAGCCCATTTTGATTATGTTTGTGCTGAAAGTGCCGCCGGTTTGTCGCGGGTTTCGGCAGAATCCGGCTTGCCGGTCATCAATGCCATTTTGACAGTGGACAACCTGGAGCAGGCCCTGGCCCGGGCCGGCAGCAAAGCCGGCAACAAGGGCAGCGAAGCGGCCCAGGTGGCTCTGGAAATGGTGGACCTGTCCCGCCAGTTGACTCAAGCCGCGCCATGACAAAACGCGCTTCACCACCGGACCAGGAGCACGTGACGGCGCACGGTTCTGCCGACGGCGGAGCCTTCAGGCACGTGTCGTCGGCCCGCCTGCCCACGGCCTGGGGCGAATTCACCCTGCACGCGTTTGAAAACGCCGCAGGCCAGGAACACGTGGCGCTGACGGTGGGCAATGTGACCCACGAAAGCGGTTCGAACGAGCAGGAAAAAGTGACCGCACCCGTGCTCAGTCGCATTCACTCCGAATGCCTCACCGGCGATGCCCTGTTCAGCTTGCGTTGCGACTGCGGCGCACAGTTGCAGCGGGCCATGCAACAACTGGCCGAAGCTGGCCGGGGCATTCTGTTTTACCTGCGTCAGGAAGGACGTGGCATCGGACTGGTCAACAAGGTGCGCGCCTACCACCTGCAGGACGCCGGAGCGGACACGGTGGAAGCCAACCAACACCTGGGTTTCGATGCCGATTTGCGCTCCTATGACGCCGTGGCCGATATCTGTCGCCATTTCGGCATCACCCAACTGGCCTTGATGACAAACAATCCGGCCAAGGTGGAAGCGCTGCAGCGTCTTGGTATTCAGGTGCCGGTGCGCCTGCCCATCGAGATTCAGGCCAATACCCACAACCGGAACTACCTGCAAACCAAGGCCGACAAAATGCGTCACTTGTTGCAAACAGTCCCCAAACCCCCACGCTGATTGCCATTTTTCTCCGAGCATTTTCCTGTGACGGGTCAAAAGCCAGGCTCGTGGCAGTCAATTCTCCACAGGTGTCCTTGATACTACCGGCTGCCTGTTAGACAATCCCAGCGGATACCATTACGCACTGAGGCTGGAGGAACCAAGCATGGTAAGAATGACCACACCGCCGGTGGAAACTGGCCAGAAACTGCCCGATTTTGAGCTGCCTGGCGTGGATGGCCAGCACTGGTCGGTGCAAAAGGCCATGGGAGAAAACGGCCTGGTGGTGATGTTTATCTGTAACCATTGCCCGTACGTCAAGTCCATTCAGGAGCGCTTGGTGGACGATTGCAAAACCCTGCAAGCCATGGGGGTCAACTGCCTGGCCATTATGTCCAATGACCCGGCGGATTATCCCGAAGACTCGTTTGAAAACATGAAAAAGGTGGCCCGGGAAAAAGGCTATCCTTTTCCTTATGTGATGGACCAAGACCAGCAGGTGGCCAAAGCCTGGGGCGCGGTGTGCACACCGGAATTTTTCGGTCTGGACCGAGAAGGGCGCGTGCAATACCGCGGTCGGCTGGATGCCGCAGGCAAGGACGCAGCTGCCACGGGCCTGCGCCGTGACCTGGTGGAAGCCATGCGTGAGCTGGTGCAAACCGGTGCCATCACCAGCCCTCAGTGGCCCAGCATGGGCTGCTCCATCAAATGGAAAGAAAATCCAGAAAACTGATGCCGGGCTGGGTATCTGGCACTGCTCAGCTTTTTTGACCAGGCTATGATTCAGGCCCATACTATTCGAACTGGTGAGAAGCCATGGTTCGACCTGATGGCTTCACCCTAAGGAGCCTCTGATTGAATCTGGCGCGAGCAGATTGTCGTGTAAAATTGTTCAGTTCAAGGCGCAAGCCGCACGCAATAGCAAGGCTATTGTGAAGGTTTGCAACGCAGAAATGGGCGATTTTGTGCCACAAGATGCCGTGTCACGATTCAATCAGAGGCTCCCTAACCGCCGTGCTGAACGGCTTAACAGCAACGACTGACCAGGAACCGCGTCACCCATGAGTAAAGACTACCAGTCCAGCGATATTGAAGTCCTTTCCGGTCTCGATCCGGTCAAACGCCGACCGGGCATGTACACCGACACCACCCGTCCCAATCACCTGGTGCAGGAAGTGGTGGACAATTCGGTGGACGAAGCCCTGGCCGGTTACGCCAAAAACATCGGCGTGACCCTGCATCGCGATGGCAGCATCGAGGTGGCCGATGATGGCCGTGGCATGCCCGTGGACATTCACCCCGAGGAAGGGTTGCCCGGGGTAGAGCTGATTCTGACCCGCTTGCACGCCGGTGGCAAATTCAACAACAAGAACTACACCTTCTCCGGCGGTTTGCACGGCGTGGGGGTTTCGGTGGTGAACGCGCTCAGTTCCAGGCTGGATATCTGGATCAAGCGCGATGGTAAGGAATACCACATGGCTTTTGAGCACGGCGACAAGGTCGAGGAGTTGAAAGTGGTGGGTAGTGTTGGCCAGCGCAACACTGGTACCCGCATTCGCTTCTGGCCCGATCCACAGTATTTCGACACGCCCAAGGTGGCCACGCGGCCCTTGAAACACTTGCTGCGGGCCAAGGCCGTTCTGTGTCCTGGACTGAATCTGCGCTATCTGGACGAGAATACTGGTGAAGACATCACCTGGCAGTTCCAGGCCGGCTTGACCGAATACCTGAACGAGGCCCTGGGTGATGTGGAAAAACTCCCGCCTGCGCTTTTTGATGGTGCTCAGTCGGCCGAGGACGAAGCCGTGGATTGGGCCTTATGCTGGGTACCCGAGGGTGAGCTGGTGCAGGAAAGCTATGTCAACCTGATTCCCACCGCTGCCGGTGGCACGCATGTGAATGG
>WGBZ01000118.1 GCA_015494035.1 Lysobacterales bacterium
ATCCAGGGTGACGCCAAGCACACCTCCTGGCGACGCGTGTGGCAGTTTGTGCGTCCCTACCGCTGGGTTTTGCTGCTGGCCGTGCTTGGCGTCACCCTGGATGCTGCGGTTCAGGGGGCTTTTGCCCTGTTGTTGCAACACATTCTTGACGATGTGTTCGGGCGTCATGACCCATTTTATATCCGCGTCATTCCCTGGGCCATTGTTGGCTTGTTTCTGCTGCGCGGAATCGGCAACTATATAGGCACCTATGGCGTCAACTGGGTCGGGCGGCGGGTCATTATGGACATTCGTGACCGGGTTTTTCGCAAATACCTGAGCTTGCCAGCGCATTTTTTTGACAGCCACCCGGCGGCCAACCTGATGGCGCGCATGACTTTTGATATCGAACAGATGTCGCTGGGGGTTTCGCGTGCCGTCATTGTTATCGCGCGGGATTTTCTGACCATTGTGTTTCTGCTGGCGGTCATGTTCTACCAAAGCGTGCAGTTGACCCTGATTGTGTTTGCCATCGTGCCGCTGGTGGCCTGGATTATTGCTTATGTCAACAAACGCTTCCGACAGATTTCTCACCGCATTCAGCAATCGGTTTCCGGGGTCAGCGAAGTGGTCGATGAGGTGGTTCGAGGCCAAAAGGAAGTGCGCATTTATGGCGGGCAGGACGAAGAACTGGCCCGTTTCAACTGCGTCAACAACGATAATCGCCGCTTTAATCTCAAAGTGGCTTCGATTCAGGCTGCTTCGTCTTCGCTGGTGCAGTTTCTGGCTGCCTGCGCACTGGCGGTGATCATTTACTTTGCCACGCGACCGGGCCAGATAGATCAGATCACCCCCGGTGCCTTTATGTCTTTCATCTCAGCCATGCTGGCCCTGATTCCGCCCTTGAAACGCCTCTCGGATATCAGCTCCACCGTGCAGCGTACCCTCGCTGCGGCCGACAGCGTTTTCTACATTCTGGATCAGGAATCGGAAAAAGACAGTGGCCAGAAAATCCTGGCCGACAATAAACTGGATCTACGCTTTGAAGGCGTTACCCTGGATTACCCGGACGGCACCCAGGCGCTGCGGGGTGTGGACCTGGCAGTGCCGGCCGGCTCGGTGGTAGCACTGGTGGGTCAATCAGGCAGTGGCAAGTCTTCTCTGGTCAGTCTGGTGCCACGGTTCTACGACCCCAGCAGCGGTCGGGTGTTGATCAATGACAGCGACATCCGTGAGTATCGCCTTGACAGCCTGCGGGATCGCATGGCCTATGTGGGACAGAATGTGGTTCTATTCAATGACACCGTGGCCAATAACATTGCCTACGGCAGTGGCAAACACACGCCTGAGGCCATTCGTGAAGCCGCAAGAAAGGCCAATGCACTGGAATTTATCGAGGCGCTGCCTAAAGGGTTTGAAACCGCCATTGGCGAAAATGGCGCCCGCCTTTCGGGGGGGCAGCGACAACGCCTGGCCATTGCCCGGGCGATTCTGAAAGACGCCCCGATTCTGATTCTTGATGAAGCCACCTCCGCCCTGGACACGCGCTCGGAACGGGCCATTCAGGACGCTTTGCAGCAGGTGATGAAAAACCGCACCACGTTGGTGGTCGCGCACCGGCTTTCCACCATTGAAAATGCCGACAAGGTGGTGGTGTTTGATGCCGGGCGCGTGGCTGAACAGGGCACGCATGCGGACCTGGTCAGTCAGGGTGGGTTGTATGCGCAACTGCATGCCTTGCAACGTGCCCAGGCACCAGCCAACCACGCACAGGAGCCGCATTGATGAAAGCTTCTGGAAAAACGGCCATGACCTCAGTCGGCAAGCAGCAACGCGAACAGCGCTTCAAGGCCATCTGGTACGGGGATCAGCCGCCTGCGGCCTGGATGCAGCTGGCCGAAAAGGTGTTTGCGGTGGCCATAGGCGTGCGGCAAAAACTCTATCGATCCGGCCTGCTGCCTGCGTATGAATCGCGCGTGCCGGTGATTGTGGTGGGCAATATCACCGCCGGGGGCACCGGCAAAACCCCGTTTGTTATCTGGCTGGTGCAATACCTCAAGCAGCGTGGCCTTCGGCCCGGCGTGGTATCACGGGGTTACGGGGGTGTGCGCAAGGTGGAACCCATGCAGGTGACGCCCAACTCCAGTGCGCAGGCCAGCGGCGATGAAGCCCTGCTGATTGCCAAACGCACCGGCGTGCCGGTGGTGGTGGGCAAGAAGCGTGCCCGGGCCGCTCAGAAACTGGTGGCCGATCACCCCGTCAATGTGATCGTCTCCGACGATGGTCTGCAGCATTACGCGCTGAAGCGGGACGTGGAAATCGCGCTCATTGACAGCCAGCTGCAACTGGGCAACGGACACCTGTTGCCCGCCGGGCCACTGCGTGAGCCACGAGAGCGGCTGGAGACGGTAGACATGATTATTTGCAAGGGCGAGTGCGAAGGCGGCCATTATTTTGAAGCCACATTGTGTGACGCCTGGAAGCTGACTCAGCCTGGCAGCACGCGCTCTCTGAAAGATTTTATTGGCCAACCGGTGAATGCCCTGGCCGGCATTGCCCAGCCAGAGCATTTTTTTCGCTTGCTGGCCGAGCAGGGCGTGGCAGCCTTCAAACACCCGTTGGCCGATCACCACGACTTGAGTCCGTCTGATTTTGACATGGGCAATGAGTACCCGATTTTGATCACGGAAAAAGACGCGGTTAAATGTGAGGCACTGGACGGCCCGTGGAAAGACCGGGTGTGGGTGGTGCCCATGACCTTGGCGGTGCCTGAAAAAACCCGTCAGGCCATTGGTCACTGCCTGGACAAAAAACTCAAGCAATCACGTTATCGCAGTGGTGGCGTTTCAGGAGCAAAAAGCCATGGCTGAAAACCCCAGTCACTCAGATTTTGTGGTTTGCATTCCTGCCCGATATCACTCCAGTCGTCTGCCGGGCAAGCCGTTGATTGAAATGGCAGGCAAACCGCTGATTGCCTGGGCGCTGGCCTCGGCCGAAAAACTGCCGGCGCGGGAGTGTGTGGTGGCCACCGATGATGCACGTATACAACACTGTGTGCAGTCGTTGGGACATCATGCTGTCTTGACCGACCCGAGCCATGCCACAGGCACCGACCGGCTGGCTGAAACGGCGAAACTGTGCGATTGGGATGATGACACCATCGTGCTGAATTATCAGGGCGACGAGCCGCTGGTGCCTGCGGCCAATGCGCTGGCGGTGATTGAGGCCTTGCGCCAGCACCCGTCTGCCAGTGTTGCCACGCTCTATCAAACCATCGAAATGACCGAGGCCGTGTTTGACCCCAATGTGGTCAAAGTGGTTGTGGATGACCACGACCGCGCCCTGTATTTTAGCCGTGCACCCATTCCCTGGGACAGAAGCCACTGGAGCACAGTCAATAAAAGTCCCGCTCAACCCATTGCAAAAGGGCACTACAAACACCATATTGGTCTGTATGCCTATCGGGTGGGCTTTCTCAAGCGGTTTGCGCTGGCTCCGGAAGCGCCGCTGGAAGCACTGGAATCATTGGAGCAGTTACGCGCCTTGCAAATGGGTGAAACCATTATTGCGGTGCCAGCGCCACAGGCCATGCCGCATGGCATCGACACACCCGAAGACGTTAAACGTTTCGAAGAATACTTGAAAAACAGGGAGACTCCATGAAAAAGATTTTGTTTGTGTGCATGGGCAACATATGCCGTTCGCCCACGGCACAGGGCGTTTTTGAGAAAAAACTGGCCGAACACGGCCTGACCGGGAAGTATCTGGCAGATTCTGCCGGCACTCACAGCTATCATGTGGGCAGCCCGCCAGACCGGCGTGCCGTAGAAGCAGCCGCTCGTCGCGGTATTGATATTAGTCACCAGCGCGCCAGGCAAGTGACCCCCGCTGATTTTGACGTGTTTGATTTGCTGGTGGCCATGGACAACAGCAATTATCGCGACTTGCTGGGCATGTGTGACGAAACGGCCATCGACAAAGTGCATCGCATGATGGATTTTGCTCGCAACAAGCTGTTTGACGAAGTGCCAGACCCGTATTACGGCGGCGAACACGGCTTCGACCGGGTGCTGGATTTGCTGGAAGACGCCTGCGAAGGACTGATTTTCCAATTAGAACAAAAACGGCCTTGAGCTTTGAATTATTTTCCAGTATCATGCGCATCCTGTTGAGGCCACAGGCCAGAAACAGAAAAAGAAACAACACCGGTGAGGTGTCCGAGCGGTTGAAGGAGCACGCCTGGAAAGTGTGTATACGTTAATAGCGTATCGAGGGTTCGAATCCCTCCCTCACCGCCATATTTTCAGATTTTTCCCACAGGTGTTCGGTGGGAAAGACGTAACAAGAGGAAAGGCCATCAGGGAGGGTGAGAACCCTCGCGGTTCGACAAAATCGCCTGGAGCGATTTTGCACGACCGAAGGTCGGCCCGTAGGGCGGAGGGCAGGACGCCCGGAGTCATCCCTCCCTCCCTCACCGCCATATTTTCAGGTTTTTCCCACAGTTGTTCGGTGGGAAAGACGTGACAAAATAACATCAAACTCGGCCAGGACGCCGATGTTTGTCAGGCTTTTAGCCAGTCCATGGATGGCTGGCCCGGAATTCGGCAGAATTCCGTGAGAAGAGACGGGCGTGTACCGGCTCTTCGACCATCAAACTCGGCCAGGATGGCCGATGTTTGTCATCAACTGGGTGCTTAGCTCAGCTGGGAGAGCATCGCCCTTACAAGGCGAGGGTCGCAGGTTCGATCCCTGCAGCACCCACCAGTTATTGTTCCAGTGGAAGGTCATTCGTGGCCAACCACGGAATAAGCACAGGGAGGTCGTCAATGCGATTGCCCTTTGATTGACATGTTTTTGCCATAACGGCATAAACCGTGTCGTATCAGGCAGGTTTTTCAAGAAAACAACTTGCCTGATTCAAAATTTAGTCTATCCGGAGCGGTAGTTCAGTTGGTTAGAATACCGGCCTGTCACGCCGGGGGTCGCGGGTTCGAGTCCCGTCCGCTCCGCCATCATCAAAAGCCCTGTTGCTCGCAACGGGGCTTTTTTATGGATATCTTTTCGCCTAGTCAAAATCGGTTTACTATCTATTGCTTTCCTTTACCAAGCGTGAACAACATGAAATACCTACATACCATGGTTCGGGTCAGTGACCTGGACGAATCGCTGGATTTTTTTCTGGATAAACTCGGGTTTGTGCTGGTTCGGCGCACGGACTATGAAAAAGGCCGCTTTACGTTGGCTTTTGTGGCTCCGCCGGGAGATGAAGCATATACCCTGGAGCTGACCTGGAACTGGGACCCGGAGAAGCTGTCCGGTGGCCGAAACTTTGGTCACGTGGCCTACGGGGTTGAAGACATTTATGCCTATTGCCAGCAATTGATGGACAAGGGGGTAACCATCAACCGGCCACCACGAGATGGGCGCATGGCGTTTATTAAAACGCCAGATGGTATCTCCATTGAGTTATTGCAACTGGGTGATGCGCTTCCCGTTGCCGAGCCGTGGGCGTCCATGCCCAATATCGGCAGCTGGTGAATGACATCCT
Source organism: Lysobacterales bacterium (assembly GCA_015494035.1). Taxonomy (GTDB): domain Bacteria; phylum Pseudomonadota; class Gammaproteobacteria; order Xanthomonadales; family Marinicellaceae; genus S144-45. Next base: position 5,528 of record WGBZ01000118.1, read on the forward strand.
GAGCGAGTTTATTCAAATCCGCTGCGGAAAATATCATCATTGGGGCTTTGACGGAGATCCACCCAGGTTCCCGGCTCCAGGTGATAGCGTCCGTTTGGCCCGGTGAGGGTGATCTGCTGCGTGTTGTCATCCAGTGCGCCGATGAACCAGGCCTTGGTCCGCAGGCCATTGTTAAATGGCAGCACGCTGGTGATGAGTGAATTATCCGGCATCAGGATTTGCACGTCGTTATCGCCCAGTTTGGAATAAACCCGGTCTTCCAGCGGGGTGCAGGTGAGGACGGCATAATCCGGCACTTCCGCGGCGATGTCGTCAAACATCAAGGTTTCGCGATTTAAATTGGGCAACACGATTTTACCCGAGCAGGCGCTGACCTGTGCCGGGTTGGTTTGGGCGCTGGTGCTGGTAATGCCGACCACCACCCCGGTGTCCTCAGTGGGGCCTTCATACACTTGCAGCTGATAATCGCCCGGGGTGAGAACCGCCCCGGTGGTGGTGCCGCCGTTTGTGCTGTCGTCAAAGGTATTGGCGCCTTGATCCAGCACGTTGATGATGCCATCGCCATCGTCGTCATCGTCCATATATGTCAGCTTGAGGCTGAGGTTTGCCTTGTTGCCGGATGTGTCCGAAGCGCTGCATTGGATCAGCACAGGGCCCATGGGCACGGGGTCGCCAATGGCCGGCACACAGGCCACGTCATCGCTCAGGCCCACCAGATCGGTGGCCTGTGGTGGCGTGTAGCTGACAGGCCGCGTGATGTTGGTGCCGGTCAAATCAGCAAAGATGCCATTGTCAGTAAATTCAGGCGGCGTGGTGTCCACCACGGTGACCAGCTGGGTTTTTTCCGATGAATTACCGGACAGGTCTTCGGCGTGCCAGGTGATGCGGGTTTCACCCAGTGGAAATGCCGTCGGTGCGTCGCTACTGAGCACATAGGGTGAATAGTCCGTCACGGAGGGGTCTGACAGGCCGATATCCGCCAATGGCGTCAGTTCCGCCGTGGCTTCGCGGGTGATGTCCTGCGGGTCGGAAATCACCGGCGCGGTCTGATCCGTGACGGTGACCATGGTGGTGCACTGACCTGTGTCGCCACTGCCATCGGTGCCAGACCAGGTCACCAGGGTGGTGCCCAGCGGGATCACCTCGGGAAGGTCATGTTCCGGGACAACCTCGGGCAGGGTGGTGTTATCACTGGCCGTGGCGCCCAGCAGAAAATCACGCATGGCGTCGTTGGGTTCCTCTTCGGGGTTGTCAAGATTGGCTAAAAAACCACCATTGGTATTGGCTTCCACCGAGATGGGGTCGGGACAAGTGATGGTGGGCGCCTGGGTGTCGTTGATCACCTGCAAGCTGATTTGTCCGCTGTTGCTGACCGCCTCAAACGGGTCGCGGGCGGCAAAAGTGAAATCCACCGGGCCGGTATAACCGGATTCCGGTTCATAGCCCACCTGACGGCAGCTTTCGCCCTCGGGCTGGTCGTCGCAGGTGATGGGAACAAACGGAGAGGTGTCAAACACATGCAGGCGGTGGAAGGGTTCTTTCTCAGCCACGTAAAAGCGGTCGTTGCTGGTGGCCATGGATGTTACGGTGCCGAAATCGCCCGGTTCCAGGAAGCTGAAGAAGTCGTTGGGGTCTCCGTTGGGAATCAGACGTTCCCTGAGGATGCCACCTGTGTCAAAGGCCGAAACCCGTGGCATGCGATGGGTTTCGCCATTCTGGCCCAGGTCGGGATAGAAAATTTCAGCGAAATCCGTGACCCAGAGGCGATCCAGCTGGTTGTCATAATACAGGCGGCCATAGCGCGGGTCAGAGAAAAAGTCGAGACCATCGTTAAAAGAGCTCAATGCGTTACCGTTGCTGTCATAACGGTCAATAACATTTTGCGCCCGGTTAGACAGATAAATGGTGCCGTCATCGGCGATGGCGACGTCGTTATAGGTTTGGGACAAGCTCACCGACTGGGTTGAGAGCGTGGCGGAAGGGTCTGTCAGGTCGCCGGTGATGATTCTCAACTCAGTACCGCACAGCACGGCAGTGATGTCGCTGGCGTTCACATCGACAGCAATGGCCTGGTCGTTTGAACAATTGGTGGGCACATCATCCTGGGTGTATTGGTCAACGCCCGTTGACATGTTCACCAGTTGCAGGTAAGGATTAAAGCCGGATGCGCCTCCTTCCAGCAGGAAAACCCAGCCATTGTCATGGATGGTCATGTCGACAAACTGGTCGTTTATGCTTCCCCCTGAAGATGGCGGCAGTGGCAGAGGCGAGCTGGCAGAATCAAACAGGCTGATAATGGCATCCAGCCGGCCAAAAAGGTCAAACCGGAACAGGTATTGCGTGGTATTGACTCTGTTGCCCAGGACGTAAATCAGGCCGTTGTGTTCCTCAATGGCAAGGATATCAACCAGGGCGGGCAAACGTATAACATCAGCTTCCGGATCCAGGCAATAAGGTGGGTTGTTGGGATCGGGGCTGCCTGAGCTACCGCATGTAATATCCCCCGAGGACAGGTAGAACCTCTTGTTGACCACCTTTTGTTCAGCCTGATCAAAAAACAACAAGACATAGTACGGTGTTCCGACATTAGCCGGGGCAAGCAGAAACGCAAGGTCGCGTGGATTCTGGATGATTGGCAACGCGGGGTTATCGGGGCCGTCCGGGTCTGTCAGCAAGGGTGACAGATCCCATTGGCGGACCAGGGAAGCCGGTGTGGTCAGCAGGTTAAGCTC
>WGBZ01000119.1 GCA_015494035.1 Lysobacterales bacterium
GAATAAATCTCAAAAACGCGTCCTTTCCTGTCCGCAAAACTTGGCCATCTGGCTGGAGCTCAAAAAGGAATGGGGTGCACCCGCATTTCGTTCCGCTACCGAACTAATGCGTCGCTTCTGGGAAAACCGCCGCCGATTTCTTAAGAAGCAGGCTGGAATCTCCGCTGAACAAATGGATGACTTTCTGATCCCACTGCTCGAATACCTGGAATGCCGAGGGGAAATCTCGGCCCCCGCCATGATGGCGTCAAAAGACCCGGTTGTTCGCGACGCCCTCATTTCATTCGGCATCCTGCAGCAAGGTGCGGGCAGGAAAGGTGCGGGCAGGATAAGTTTTTGTCATCAACGGTACCTGGACCACCTGATTGCCGAGCGTCTGCTCCAAAAGATTTACCAAGGGACCGGCTCGGTGATCGACTGGCTGGGACCAAGGCAGGACCAGTCACTGTTTCGGCGCGAGCAACTGCGCCAGGTGCTTGCCATGCTGGCGGAAGAATCGCCGGATGATTTTCTTGAGACGGCCCGCACGCTTCTTGAATCCAAAGATGTGCGTTTTCATCTCAAGCACCTTGTCCTTGAGCTGATCGGCCAGATGGACCGGATCACCAGCGGGCGTGGCAGCTATTTCCTTGGGTTGCTCGATGATCCCAATTGGCGGGACCATGTTCTGGAGACCGTGTTTTTGGGACACCATCCGTGGGTATCCTGTCTTTTGGAAGTCGGGGTCATCTCGAAATGGCTCGAATCGGAAGAGGAACAGGAAATCAATTGGGCTCTGTGGCAGCTGCGCTCGGTGGCAGAGCATATCCCTGACCAGGTGACGGAAATCCTTGCGCCGTTTGTGGATAGAGGCGGAATGTGGCCTGCCCGCATCTTGAACACACTTAGCTGGAGAGAAGAGCATGATTCCGAAAAGATGTTCGAGCTGCGGCTACAACTGGCAAGGCTCGGGGTTGTAAGGGACTTTGTTGACTGGAAAAGCCTTTGTGCCAAATACCCCCTTCGTGCTATCCAGTTGATTGAGGCGGTGCTTTCTACCTGGAACATGGATGACAAAGAGGCATCCGGTGGCAGAAAAGGCCGGCTGGAGCGATGGTACAACCAGAATCATAAAGCGTTGAATAATGCCGTGAAAAAGCACCCGTCCCAGACCTGGGACCGGCTGATGCCCCATGTGGAGAGATTGACCAACATCCAAGTCGAACATTACGACCCAAGGTTGCAAAAGTGGATGGATGGACAGTTTCCCGGAAACGAAACCATGGCCCGGGGAGTCGTCAAGCTGCTCATCCTGGCCGGACAGATTCTGGCGGCGGAACGACCTGATGAACTGACAGCGCGAGTTGCCCCCCTTGAAAAGAGCACTTCGTCCGTGGTCCAGGAAGTTATCATCGCGGCCTATGCTCATCTGCCCGCCAGCCATGTGGATACTGCTATTTCCTGGCTGCTTGATGATTCTGCCAGGTTTCGGCTCGGTTCCGGCTATCATGAATCGGAGTGGATGCCTGCGGTGCGGCTCATTAAGGCGCTATCCCCTCACTGTTCCGAGAAACTGTTTCGTCAGCTTGAAGACACCATTGTCTGTTACCATTCGTCGGAAGAGAAACGGGATGCCGAACATTACTTAAGTGGGTGGCGGGATGGATATTTCGGCCATTTCTGGGGAAAGACCCAGTATTTTCTCTTGCCCGCACTTGACGCCACTAGAATACGCTCGACAACAGCAGCATTGATTCGTGTACTGAATCGCAAATTTGCGAACTATTCCGAAGAGCGATTTCTCAAAGGCAGTACAATTTCCGGTGGCAGGGTTGGTTCCAAGCTCGATCGGAATCTGGAAAAAATTAGCGACCGGGCCTGGCTTGAGATTGTCGCTAGTAAAAATGTCACGGAATCCGATAATCACAAATGGATTCAGGTTGATCCGGATCATGTGATTACAACGTCTATTCATCAATTTGCGGGAAGCCTGGGCCGGATGGCCAAGCGGTACCCGGAACGCTTCGGCCGGCTTGCTCTGCGGTTCCCGGATGATGTCCATCCGGCATATGTTTCCGCCATTCTTGATGGTTTCGGCACAAAGAAGCCTGGCAAGGAAGTGCCGGAACCTGAAAAGACTTCTTGGCAGCCGGCAAGGGTTGAAACCATTGAAGCCGTTCTTGAACAATGCCAGGCTGACGACGATCGGGAAACTGCCATGTCGTTCTGCCGTCTGGTCGCGGAACGGGCGGATGAAAGCTGGTCGGACAAGACCATTGCCAGGTTGGTCCATTATGCCCAAGACCATCCGGATCTGGAACCAGGGAAGTTGAATTTTTATTGTGACAAGAGTAGTGACGAGGCCAAGGTCGAGGTTCTTTTTCAGAACACCGTCAACTGCGTCCGTGGCGTGGCCGCCGGCGCAATCGGGCGATTGCTCTGGGAACGCAACGACCGCCTGGAGCAGGTGAGGCCCGCTATCGAATCACTTGTACATGATCCTCACCCGGCGATACGCATGGCGGCCATCGAGGCCATTGAACCTGTCCTGAATATTGACAAAGATTTGGCCGTCCATTGGTTTTGCAAAGTGTGTAGGGATGATTTGCGAGTCGCTGCATCTCCACGGGCTTTACGCTTTTTCAATTATATCGTTCCAAGTCATATCGATCAGGTCGGACCAATTATTCAAGAGATGGCCTTTTCTCCCTCGGATGAGGTGTCTTTTGAGGGGGCGAGGCAGGTCACGGCCTGGTGGCTGCTTCACGGCTTTTTTGAAAAAGAGTTTGCGGCATGTTGCGAGGGAACCGTCTCGCAGAGGAAGGGCGTCGCCAACGGGGCTGCAGTATTGCTGCAGGACAAGAAATATTCCCAGCAGTGTCAAAAGCTCTTGCGCAAACTCATGAATGATCCTGACAAAGAGGTTCGGAATGAGCTGCGGGGTATATTCAGGAATAAGGAGTTAATCACTGATACAGAATATACGGCATTTGTAAAAGACTATATCAACTCACAGGCCTTTGCAGACGATCCTGATCAATTCGTTTGGTCTTTGAAAGATCTTGCCGGAAGCCTCATCCTTGTCGCAGATGCAATCTTTGCTGTCTGTGAAGCGTTCTCCTCTACGCTGCAAGAGAAAACCCGTGATATTGGGTCCGGATATCCTCAGATGGCGTCGGAAATGTCATCCATTCTGCTGCGGCTTTATGAGCAAGCCCAAGGGGAACGAAACACTCAGGTTACCAGCCGTTGCCTCGATATTTGGGATCTACTTTTTGAAAATAGGCTTAGCCCAGTCTTAAAGTTGACTACATCTATTGAAAATTAATTTACCGCAAGCATTTATTGGTTTTAGCTGATAGGGTGGCTGAACTTTTATATAAATAGGCTTTTTTGTGCCTCGAATTTGGAGGATTTTTGCAGCTAGGCGGTGTTATCTCGCAGGTATTCGCTGATGCGTTGAGCGATGGCCTCGGGGATGGGTTGGGTTTTGCCGGTGGTGTAGTTGACGTAGATGGCTTCGCCGGTGCCCTCGGCAACGATTTTCCGGTGGCGGTGGCTGAAGATGGCGTATTCCATGGTAAAGCGCTTTTCGCGCATGGCGCTGATGCGCGTGCCGATGGTGATGGTGTCAGGCCAGGTCAGTGGCAGCAGGTATTTGCATTGGGTGTGGCCAAGGATGGGGCCGATTTGTGTTTCGGCAATGTGGCGGTTGATGCCGGTGATTTCCATGAATTCCACCCGCACGTTTTCAAAATAACGGAAGTACACGGTGTTGTTGACGTGCTGCAGGGCATCCATTTCGCCCCATTGCACCTTTTGGCTGATGCACACGGGGAATGCCTGCTTAAAAGCGGCCAGGGCGGTGTTTTCTGTTTTCATGGGCTTGATTCCTTGGGTGGCGTGATTGTGGATGAAACCGGTATTTTAGTCGCTTTGGCCGTTTTTTTGGCGGGGGACTCTTGCTTTCGTGGTATGGCTGGGTTTAAATCCAAAGACTCACAAAAAACGAGAGGTTGCCATGACCCGTCTGGTTCTGGTTGATGACCACGAAATCGTCCGCACCGGTTTGCGCATGATTCTGGAAAAGATTCCCGATTTGGAGATTGTGGCCGAATGCGAAGACGGGGAGCAGGCCTTGCAGGCGGTCAGAAGCCATCAGCCGGACGTGGTGCTGATGGACGTGAACATGCCCCGCCTGAGTGGGCTGGAAGCCACCCGCCGCATCACCGAACGGTTCCCCAACACCCGGGTAATTATCCTCACCATTCATGCCCAGAACCCGTTTCCCGCGCAATTGCTGGAAGCCGGCGCCAGTGGCTACCTGACCAAGGGCTGTGATTCGTCGGAGTTGGCCAAGGCTATCAAGACAGTATCCCGTGGCGGCAAGTACATAGGCACGGACATTGCCCAGCAGATGGCGCTTTCCATGTTGCCCGGTGGTGATAGTTCGCCCTTTGACGAGTTGTCCACGCGCGAAATGGAGGTGATGCTGATGCTGGTTCAGGGCAAGGGCACCAAGGAGATCGGTGAGGTGCTGTCCATCAGCCCGAAAACCGTGGCCACCTACAAATACCGCATTCAGGACAAGCTGGGCGTTGATAACGTGGTGGAGCTGACCCGCCTGGCCATGAATCACGGTGTGATGGATCAAAGCTAATCCGTTTTCTCACCCTGCGTCGGGAGAAAAGATCACTAAGGAAGCTCTGATTGAATCGTGACACGGTATCTTGCGACGTAAAATCGTCCATTTCTGCGTTGCAAACCTTCACAATAGCGTGCTATTGTGAAGGTTTGCGCCTTGAACTGAACAATTTAGCACGACAATCTGCTCGCGCCAGATTTAATCAGCGCTTTCCTTAGGCTTCGCCGACTGCGATGGTATTTCATTGATATCAATGGCGTCCTGTTGGTTGGTGGTGATTGTGATTGACCAGGTCACGCTGTCGGAGTGAACGCAGTCTGCGCATTGATAAAGCCAGTTGCCAAGGTTTTTATACAGCAATATGGCGCGTTGCTTATCGCCGTTGATTGTTACTTCTCTGATTTTCATGGAAGCCTTGAAAGGCAATATATTGGTGATTTCAATCACCGAGTCGCCCGGTGCCTGGAAGGTGTAGTCGAACGCCTGCGTCGGGTTCATTTTCATGTTTTTCCTTTGCGGATGAACATACGGTTGGAATGGCGCTATTTGCCAGGGGCGTGATTGCGAGTGGTTGACAAAATGCCGTGTGTAGCCAAAGACATTATTGACCCACGCATCCGGTTGCATATGGCTTTTCAACCAGAAGGACCGATGCATGACGAGTAAATGCCGTTGTCCCTTGCCTTGTTTGCCACCCAGTCTAAGCTGGTGATTCGGGCAGTAAAAATAGACCGGCAATGCGCTGGTATAGTCCAGTATTTGCGCGTAGGCACCGTGCACATAGACCTCCCCGCAAAAAACCGGATCAAAAGCCAGTGCGTTGAACACGCTTAAGGCATCAACGCCACGGCGGTCGTGAAACGTGGTGTAATCGACTTCGGATTCTATTTCAGTGGTCTTCTGCACCGCCAGGTGGTGATCGTGGTAAGTAACCGTAAGTGAAACCAGTGGCATGAGACTCATGGCAAAAAGAAAGAAGGTGAGACCCATCACAAGCGGCTTGCCGGCTTTTGCCAGCACATTCCATAAACCAAAGGCGATGATGGCGGCCAAGAAAGGCGTCAGGACGAGCGTCATGTAAAAAGGAATAAAATCCCGCAAAGCCAGAATCATCAATGCCAGCACAGAGAAAACAGCCAGCATGCCTGCTGTTATCTGGGCCTGCCGCACTCGCCTGAGCGCATAGGCCAGCAAGCCGGAAACGCTGGCAAGGAGTATCAATAGGTAACTGAAAAAGGATATTTTCCCCAATGCGGGGCTGTAGGCGGAGATCAGGTACTTTATTTGCAAGGGCCCTGAGTAAAGCAACGACTCGATAAAGCGGGGAAATCGCTGAAAGACGTTCAGGTGTTCATTGGTTTGACTCACCCCTGCCTTTCTTTTGCTATAGATATCCGCCAGGGATGTCATGCCCTGCAGATCACTAAAGTGGTTTCTGGCCTGATCAATCAGGTAGGGAGCAAACGGAAGACAAAAAAGCAGCACGCCGGTCAGGAAGGAACGGAAGTCAAGGTTCTTTCTTTTCTCAATAACAACCCACAGCAGAATAACAGCCAGTATCACGCTGGAAGGGTGTGCGTGTATCGCCAGAGCCAGAAAAAGCATGGCCCATTTGAACCAGCGGAAATCATTGGCTTTGTAGAGCGCGTAAATCGCATATAAAAACGCCAGGGTGAGTGTCTGGACCAAGTTGATATGGAGAAAAAACACTGAATCGAATGTGTGCCAGCCGGGCAGAAACAAGGCGGCCGCCCATAAAAGGCCAAATTTTTCATCCAGCAGTGCTTTGCCCAGGCAGTAAGCAAGCAGGATTTTCAGGCTGGCAAAAAGTCCGACCCACAAAGCCGCAAGCGCCAATGAGCCGGTTAACAATGGCAGAGAAAGAAAATAATACCAGACCGGCCCCACGTGCGCAAAGCCGCCAATATCCGGGCCAACCAGGGGCAGGCTAATGCCATCGGCGATGTTTTTTGCATAGAACAGGTCCCGGGCACCATCCATTGAAATGACAGAGAACAGTCTGGCGATGGCGTTGAGAAAAACCAGACCAACAATGAGGTAGAAATAAACGCTTTTTTGCTGACTGGGCATTATCGCGGGGTTAGACCGTTAAACCGGTGACTGACATGACGGCTGCCTGAACTTTATCAGCAGGGAGACGGGCTCCGCTGCCAGCAGAGCCTGTATTCGGCAGGTAAACAGTGAAAAAGCCAGCGTCTCTGCCGGGGCGCTCACTGGTCATGGCTGGATAAAGGCCTGGATAAAAGCCGCGTTAATCCGGCATTGCCTTGAAGGTCTCGTTTGTTTTTGGTCATTTGGGGTTGATGGTCGCTTCCAGGTCGCGTTCGTGCATGGGGCCGATGCGTTTTTCCACCCGCCGACCGGACGGGTCATAGATGACGGTGGTTGGTAGTGGCGTGCTGTTGAGGATGCCCTCTGGCGGGTTATATACGTCCACGGTCAGGATGGGATAGTTGATGGAGAACTCGTTGGCAAAGCGTTTCAGCTTGTCCGGGTCGGCGTCTTCGTAGGCGATGCCCAGGATTTGCACATCTTTTGGGTGCTTTTGCTGAAATTTGACAAAATCGGGAATTTCCTTGCGACAGGGTGGACACCAGGTGGCCCAGTAGTTGACCACCACCCATTTGCCACGGTAATCGGACAATTTGTGGGTTTTTCCATTCAGGTCGGTGAGGGAAAAGTCCTCTCCGTTGGCACCGCTAGGGCCGCTGCAGGCGCTAAACAGGAAACAGAGCAGTGCGGTGGCTATCAGATGTTGCATGCGTTTCATGGTGTTTTCTCGTTGGCTATTGTTGGTTCATGTCAGTTCTTGGGGCTGGTATGCGGTGCTGGTGCTTCGACATCGATTTGCATAAACAGGTTTTTAACCGGTTGTTGCATGTCCGGTTCGATGGCCTGCCACACGGACCGGGCAAAGGGTTCAAAGTGTTTCAACTCGTTCAGTGCGTGCTCCGGCAGGGCAAAATTGCCCAGCTGGTAGAGTGTTTTCAGGTTGATGGAATCCAGGTCTCTCAGCAACAGGTAATCGCCGTCTTCATTGCGTTCGATGAGCCGTTGTTGTTCCAGCCAGTCCAGCGCATGAGACAGTTCATCGTCGGGAATGCTGGCACGTTTTTCACTCATTTCCGCCATGGACACGGTCTCGCCGCGGCGGCTGGCCTGCCAGAGCCGGTACAGGATATCCAGCACCAGCAAAAAGCGCTGGTTTTTCCGAAAGCGCGCGGTCTGGTACCGCCAGCGGGTGCTTTCCAGCGTGGCGGCAATCACGCCGCCCAGCAACACAATCACCCAGGAAACATACACCCAGACCAGAAAAAGCGGAATGGTTGCCAGGGCGCCATAGACTTTCTGGTAACTGGGGAAGGTGACCACGTACCAGGCAAAGCCGCGTTTGGCCATTTCAAAGAGGATGGCGGCAATCAGCGCCCCAATCAGTGCAGATCGCCACCGAACCTTGCGGTTGGGGATAATCAGGTACATGAAAAAGAAGGCGCTGGCCGAGGCCAGTACGGGCAGAATTTTGAGCAGATAGACCTTGATGTCGCGCAAGCCCGGGGCCGTGTTGAACAGGTAGGAACTCATGACCAGGCCGCCGCCGACCAGCAACGGCCCCATGGTCAGCACGGCCCAGTAAATCAGCACCTTGTGCAGAAAATTGCGCGATGGCTGGGTGTCCCAGATACGGTTCAGGGCCTTTTCGATGGTCATCATCATCATGATGGAGGTCACGAACACGGCCAGTGACATGCCGACGGTGAGCCCGCGTGCCTTTTCCACAAAGCCGTTCAGGTATTCCTGAATGGTGTGGCCGGAGGTGGGCACGAAATTCTGGAAAATAAAGTCCTGTACTTGCTGTGAAACGTTCTCGAACACCGGCATGGCCGAAAACATGGTCACCAGCACGGACATCAACGGCACCAGCGACAGCAGCGTGGTGTAGGTCAGTGAGCTGGCCGAGCCGGTCAGGTCGTCCTCATAGAAGCGACGCCACAGTTCGCCCAGGAAACGGCGCGCGGTCAGGATAAACAGGCGCCATTTTGGCAGGGGTGTTTGAGCGTCCGGTGAATTCACGATTCGATTTGCTAATAAATCAGTAATAAATCATTTTTTGCAGGGCTTGTCCAGGATTGCCGTGACGCATAAAGGCCTCGCCAATCAGAAAACCGTGCACACCGGCGCGGCGCAGCCGTTGGATGTCTTCGGGGCTATGCAGTCCGCTTTCGCTGATAACCAGCCGTTCTGGCGGAATTTCGGGCAAGAGCGTCAGCGTAGTTTCTATGCGCGTGACGAAAGTTCTGAGGTTGCGATTGTTGATGCCGATCAGTGGCGCGGGCGTTTTCAGCGCCCGCTGTAATTCGGCCTCGTTATGCACTTCCATCAGCACATCCAGCCCCAGTTCATGGGCCAGCTCGGTGAATTCAAACAATTGCGGATCACCCAGGGCCGCCACAATCAGCAGAATGGCATCGGCACCCAGGAGGCGAGACTGGTAAATCTGCCAGGGGTCGATAATAAATTCCTTGCGCAACAGCGGCAAGCCGGTGGCTGTGCGGGCCTGGGCCAGGAAGGCATCATCGCCCTGAAAATAGGTTTTGTCGGTGAGTACGGACAGGCAGGTCGCGCCGCCGCTGGCGTAGGAGGCGGCCAGTTCGGGCACATTGAAGTCTTCCCGGATTACGCCCTTGCTGGGTGAGGCTTTTTTGATTTCCGCAATCACTGCCGGTTGTTGTTGCTCGATACGAGTTGCCAAGGCCTGCCGGAAGCCACGGGTGGGCGGGGCGCTGTGGCAGGCCAGTTTCAATTCGGCCAGTGACTGCTGCCGTTTGGCCTGCGCCACTTCCTCGGCTTTGGTTTCCAGGATACGGGTCAGGACATCGCTCATGAGTGGCTGGCCTCGATAAGTTTTTCCAGGGTTTCGGCGGCCGCGCCACTGCGCAGGATGCGCCGGGCGCTGGCCACGCCTTCGTCCAGTGTGTCGGCCTTGCCAGCCACGTAAATGGCCGCGCCGGCATTGAGTGCCAGCATGTCGGCTGCCGGGCCGGGAATGCCGGCAAAGGCGTCCAGAATCAGTTTCAGGCTGGCTTCGGCGGAATCCACCGCCAGCGGGTCGGTGCTTTGGCGTTGAATGCCCAGCGCTTCGGGGGTGATGCTGTACTGGCTGATGGCGCCGTCTTTGAGCTCCGCCACGTGGGTTTCGGACTCCAGCGAAATTTCATCCAGGCCATCGGCTGAATGCACCACCATGATATGATTCGAGCCCAGATCACGCAGCACTTCGGCCACCAGCGGCAACCAGCGTTTTTCATACACGCCCAGCACCTGATTGGGCGCACCGGCCGGGTTGGTGAGCGGGCCAAGCAGGTTAAACAGGCTGCGTAAGCCCAGCTCCTTGCGTGGCCCCACCGCGTGCCGCGTGGCACCGTGGTGCGCCGGCGCGAACAGAAAGCCGATGCCGGCGGTGTCAATGCAGCGGATCACATCTTCGGGGGTTAAATCCAGATTGACCCCGGCGGCTTCCAGTACGTCGGCGCTGCCGGTGGTGCTGGACACGGAGCGGTTGCCGTGTTTGGCCACCTGACAGCCGGCGGCCGCGGCGATGATGGCCGCGCCGGTGGACACATTGAACAGGCCCTTGCCGTCGCCGCCGGTGCCACAGGTATCCACCACATGCGGGCCGTCAAGGGGTACGCCAACAGCGCGTTCGCGCATGACCTGGGCGGCTTCTTTCAGGTCCTGCGCGGTTTCCCCGGCCAGCTTCAGCGCCATCAGCAAACCGCCAATTTGCGCATCGGTGGCTTCACCGTCCATGATCTGGCACATGGCTTCACGCATCTGTCCGGGCTTCAGCCGCTTGCTCGTGGCCAGTTCCTGCAAAGCGCGTTGTATGGGTGTTTTCATGGGACTCTCATTTGTTACGTAAAAGGGTTAGCCCACGGCCTTGGCAAACAGGGTGATCCAGAGCAGGATCAGCGCGATGAGACCAAAGCCAATGGCGTGGGCGGTTTGCCGGCGTCGCCAGCTCAGGCGCAGGGCGATCATCGCCTGCAGAAAATAATAGGCGGCAAAGGCGCGTGAGGCGTAGGCGATGATTTCAAAAATGTTCGCCAGCCAGATCAGGCCAATGGATAACAGCGTGATCAGGGCATAGGCCAGATGGGTTTTGATGCGGCTGTGGCTTTCTTCATGCACCAGCCCGCCGGCCCCGGCGGTGTCGGCCACCGCGGCGCTGAACTGCGCCATGATGGCGCCGATAATCAGGATAACAGGCATGGAGACGGCAATGTAGCGGCTGATCTGGATCAGGGCGGTTTCGGAAACCTGGCCCGGCGCCAGGTGCACCAGCAATGGTGTCACCAGCGCGATAAAGGCCAGGTAGATGCCGCCGGCGATCATTTGCGCCAGTTTCATGCCACGAATGCGTTCATCGGCCGTGTATTCATTGCCCATGTAGCGAACGGTTTCAAAGCCTTGCACCACCAGCAAGGTGCCGGCCAGCATGCGCAGTTTGTCCCAGGTAGAAAGCGCCGGATTGGGGCTGGGCAACACATAGGGATGATGCAGGTCATACCAGGCCAGGCCAGCCAGCAGGGCCGCAATCACCGCCAGTTTCAGCGCCACGGTGAATTTTTCCATCCATTCCAGCCCTTCCAGGCCCCGCAGCAGTCCCACCAGGCCAATCAGGCCCAGCACAGCGGTGGCCAGCCAGCGCACGTTATCTTCGGTTTTCAGGCCCAGCCCGTCCAGCGCATAGGCTGCCAGCAGGTTAATGTAAAAGGCCACGGAAATGACATAAGCCACCGACAGCACCCAGGAGGACAAGCGCTCGCTCTGGCAGACGATGTGGTCTCCGGCTCCCTGGCGGCAGGCCGGCAGTTCCGGTTCTGCGTAGCGGATGTTATAGCGGATCACGCCACCCACCCACCAGGCCAGGGCCACAATGGCGCCCATGGCCGCCAGTGCCCAGGGCCCGGCGATGTCGCGCAGCAGCGGTGCCACCACCAGAAAACCGCTGCCGATGATAGAAGCCAGCGGCGTGATGGTGACGCTCCAGAGCCGGTTGCGGCGTAAGGCCGGCGCATTTAACGCGAGCAGCACCGTGAGGGTGATGCCAATGAGTACGTAGTCGATGGCTTGTAGCTTCTCAAGCATGGCTGTCCAGAAAGTTTTTCAGCAAATGGTGACCGTGTTCGGTGAGGATGGATTCAGGATGGAACTGCACCCCGGAGATGGCAAATTCCTTGTGCCGGAAACCCATGATTTCTTCCAGGCTGCCATCGGGATTTTCCGTCCAGGCGGTGACTTCCAGGCACTCAGGCAGGCTGTGTTTGTCCACCACCAGCGAATGGTAGCGGGTGGCCTGAAACGGGTCGGGCAGGCCGGCAAACACGTCCTCGCCCCGGTGCCGGACTGGGGAGACCTTGCCGTGCATGATTTGGCCGGCCCGCACAATCCTGCCACCAAATACCTGACCGATGGACTGGTGGCCCAGGCACACGCCCAACAGCGGTATGGAACCGGCACAGGCGCGGATCAGGTCCATGGAAATGCCGGCCTGATCCGGGTCGCATGGCCCGGGTGAGATGACCACCTGATCGGGTTTCATGGCCAGGGCCTGTGCCACCGTGATTTCGTCATTGCGGTGCACGCGCACGTCGCAGCCCAGCTCGCCAAAGTACTGCACCAGGTTGTAGGTGAAGGAGTCGTAATTGTCGATCATCAACAGCATGGTCGGGTTCCTAAAGTCCTTGACTGGCCATTTCCACGGCACGAAACAGGGCCTTGCCCTTGTTCATGGTTTCCTGCCATTCGTTTTCGGGGTTGGAGTCGGCCACAATGCCGGCACCGGCCTGTACGTGCAGTTGTTTGTCCTTGATCACGGCGGTACGAATGGCAATGGCCCAGTCCATGTCGTCGTGCCAGCCCCAGTAACCCACCGCGCCAGCGTACACGTTGCGTTTGACCGGTTCCAGTTCGGCAATGATTTCCATGGCGCGAACCTTGGGCGCGCCAGACAGGGTGCCAGCGGGGAAAACCGCCTTGATGACTTCCAGTGGCGTGACCCCGGGGCGCAGGCGGCCCTGCACTTCAGACACGATGTGCATCACGTGGGAGTAGCGTTCAATCACCATTTTGTCCACCAGTTCGACGCTGCCGGTTTGCGCCACCCGGCCCACGTCGTTGCGCCCCAGGTCAATCAGCATCAGGTGTTCGGCCAGTTCCTTGGGGTCTTGCAACAGTTCTTTTTCATAGGCCAGGTCTTCGGCCTCTGTGGCCCCGCGCGGGCGCGTGCCGGCAATGGGGCGCAGGGTGATGCGGTCAGCCTGCTTGCGCACCAGCACTTCCGGTGAGGAGCCCACCACCTGGTAATCGCCGAAATCCATAAAATACATGTAGGGGCTGGGGTTGCTGGCACGCAGGGCGCGATAGACGTCCAGCGGCCGGGCGTGAAACGGGCTGCTCATGCGTTGGCTGAGCACCACCTGCATGATGTCGCCGGCGGCAATGTATTCTTGGCATTGCTGCACGGCCTGCATGAAATCGCCCTGGGAAAAACCCAGCCGCGTGGCTTGTTCGTCAATGGGTTGCTGGTTGACCAGCTCGGCGTAGCCGGTGGAGCCGGAACGCAGCCGGTGCACTAGTTCGTCCAGCCGTTTTTGCGCCCGGGCGTAGGCCTTGGGCTGGCCAGGGTCGGCGTGCACAATCAGCCAGACAGTGCCGCGCAGGTTGTCAAACACGGCCACTTCCTCGGCCAGTAACAGGTTGATGTCGGGAATGCCCAGCTGATCCGGTGGTGCCTTGTCACGCAGGCGCGGCTCGATGTGCTCGATGGTTTCATAGCCTAAGTAGCCCACAAAACCGCCAGTAAAGGCTGGCAGTTGCTTGAGTTTGGGCACCCGATAGCGGGCCTTGATGGTTTCCAGCGTGCCCAGCACGTCATCGGTCTCGATGCGCTCGGTGACCTCATCCAGGTCAAACAGCGTGACCGTGTTGCCGCGCACCTGCAGGCGTTTGTCGGCCGACAAGCCAATGATGGAATAGCGACCCCAGCGCGCGCCGCCTTGCACGGATTCCAGCAAGAAGGTGTTTTTGCCGTTGGCCAGTTTCAACCAGGCGCTCAGGGGCGTGTCCAGATCCGCGGACACGCAGCGGGCCAGCGGAATGCGGTTGTGACCAGCCTCGGCCAGGCGGTGGAATTCATCAAGAGCTATCATGGGGGTGGCGGCATCCTCTGGCACGGTGCGTTTTGAGTGACAAATCGTTGGTGATTGTGGCGAAACGCCCATTTTCC
>WGBZ01000120.1 GCA_015494035.1 Lysobacterales bacterium
ACAGCTGTGGCACCTTGATGGCCTTGTTGCCTGGACGCAAGTAATGGAATTCGTCTTCAGTGACCGCTGTTTTTACCGGTGCGCCCTGGGCTTTCCAGTCGGGAAACAACTCGGTTAACGGTTTGGGATCAAAGACCGCGCCGGAAAGAATATGCGCACCGATTTCCGAGCCTTTTTCCACCACGGCGATTTGCCAGTCTTTGCCATGTTCCTGAGACAGTTGCGCCAGCCGACAGGCCGTGGCCAGACCGGCCGGGCCGCCGCCCACGATCACCACGTCAAATTCCATGGATTCGCGCTCAATATCGTCGGCTTGCTGGTTTTTGGTTTCGGTGCTCATGGGCGGTTTCCGTCATGGTTTTAAACGGGCGTATTATAACCGGCTGGCTCCGGGTTTTGCTAAAATGGGGTTTTTGCAGCACGCAGGGGACAGCGATGCCTACAGCGCCCAACCAGCCGTTATGGCAGCCCTCGCCAGAACGCATCAACCAGGCCACGATCACCGCCTTTCGGCACTGGCTGAACCAGCGACACGGCATGACACTGGACAACTACCAGCAACTGCACCAGTGGTCTGTGGAGCAGCCACAGGCATTCTGGTCGGAGGCGGCCGATTTTCTTGGCCTGCACTTTGACCAACCGGCTTCAGACGTGCTGAAAAAAGGCGCTCATGCGGTGGAAAGCCAGTGGTTTCCCGGTGCCACGCTCAATTTTGCCCGGCACCTGCTGCACAAACGCGATGATTCGCTGGCCATTGCCTTCGAAAAGGAAAACGGCGACACAGCCACGCTCACGCGCCTGGAACTGTATCAGGCCGTGGCCGCCACCGCCTGCGCCCTGCGCCAGCTGGGCATTTGCAAGGGCGACCGCGTGGCCGCGTTTATGCCCAACTGCCCGGAAACCCTGATTGCCATGCTGGCCACCGCCAGCATCGGCGCCATCTGGTCATCCACTTCGCCGGATTTCGGCATCCAGGGCGTGCTGGACCGTTTCGGCCAGATCGAACCCAAGGTGCTGTTTACCGCCGACGGTTATTTCTACAACGGCAAACGCCACGACAGCCTAGGCAAGGTCAAGGCCATCACGGACGCCATCGAATCCATCGAGAAAACGGTGGTGGTACCCTTCAGCCAGCCAGAGCCCGACCTGCACACGCTGCGGGACGCCGAAGGGTGGGCCGATTTTATCGAGCCATACCATGATCAGGCCGAAGACAGCATCGAGTTTGAGCCCGTGGCCTTTGACCACCCCCTGTACATTCTGTATTCTTCCGGCACCACCGGCAAACCCAAGTGCATCGTCCATGGTACTGGCCGGATTCTGCTGCAGCACCTGAAAGAACTCAAACTGCACACCGATCTGCAGGCCGGCGACAAGCTGTTCTACTACACCACCTGTGGCTGGATGATGTGGAACTGGATGGCCTCGGCACTGGCCACCGATGCCTCGCTGGTGCTGTATGACGGCTCGCCCTTTTACCCGGATGGCCAGCGCCTGTTCGACCTTATTGACCGCCACCAGATCACCCACTTTGGCACCTCGGCCAAGTGGATACAGGCGGTGGAAAAAGCCGGCCTCAGACCCGCTGACAGCCATTCGCTGCAGTCCCTCAAAACCATCCTTTCCACCGGCTCGCCGCTGATGCCGGAAAATTTCGAGTTTGTCTACCAGCATGTCAAGGCCGACGTGTGCCTGTCTTCCATTTCCGGTGGCACCGACATCTGTTCCTGCTTTGCCCTGGGCAACCCCACCTTGCCGGTGTATGCGGGCGAATTACAATGCAAGGGGCTGGGGCTGGATGTGAAAGTGCTGGACGAAACCGGCCAGTCCGTCACCGGCCAACCGGGTGAACTGGCCTGTGGCGTGCCGTTTCCGGCCATGCCGGTCTTTTTCTGGAATGACCCGGAACACCGCCGGTACAAAAAAGCCTATTTTGACCGCTTTCAGGACACATGGGCGCCAGATGGCATCTGGTGCCACGGCGATCGCGCGGAAATCACCGCCCATGATGGCCTGATTATCTACGGCCGCTCGGATGCCACCCTCAACCCCGGCGGGGTACGCATCGGCACCGCGGAAATCTACCGCCAGGTGGAAAAACTGCCGGAAATCATCGAAAGCATCGCGGTGGGACAGCACTGGCAAGGCGATGAGCGTGTGGTGCTGTTTGTGGTGACCGCCGAAGGCGTAAAACTGGACGATGCCCTGCGCGACAGGATTCGCCGCCAGATTCGCCAGAACACCACGCCGCGTCACGTGCCGGCAGTGATTCTTGACGTGCCCGCC
>WGBZ01000121.1 GCA_015494035.1 Lysobacterales bacterium
ATTCAGGTACAGCAGCCACGGCACGCCCAGACCAATCAACAGGCC
This sequence comes from Lysobacterales bacterium, assembly GCA_015494035.1. GTDB lineage: Bacteria > Pseudomonadota > Gammaproteobacteria > Xanthomonadales > Marinicellaceae > S144-45. Next base: position 46 of record WGBZ01000121.1, read on the forward strand.
TGCCAGCAACCACAGGGCCAGCCATGGGGCGAAAACCGTGGCGGCTGGCCCTGTGGTTGCTGGCAGGCCTGTTGATTGGTCTGGGCGTGCCGTGGCTGCTGTACCTGAATCACCTGGTCAAAACCCAGTTTGTACACCACCGCTGGCACAGCCCTTCACAGGTCTATGCCGCGCCGCTGAGTGCCTTCGAAGGCAAGGTGCTGAGCCCGGATCGGCTGCTTTACCATTTGCAGCTGCTAGGTTACCGGGCAGTTGCACACACCCCAGGCCTGGGCGAGTACCGTCACCGCTCATCCGGCGCCGATGAACAGTTCACCATTCACACGCGCGGTTTTCGACTGCCGGAAGGTCGGCTTGACGCACAACGTGTTTCCCTGCACCTAGGCCGCAATGATGCTGGCCAATGGACCGTTAACACGCTGCGTGGAGCCGAAGTGCTGACGCTGGAGCCAGTGCGGCTGGGCGGGTTTTATTCGGCCGATCTGGAACAACGCCAGCCGGTGAAACTGACGCACTTACCGGTGACGTTGGTGCAAGGCATTCAGGCAGTGGAAGACCGACAGTTCAACCATCACCACGGGATCAACCTGGCTGGCATGGCACGGGCGGCCTGGCGAAATCTGCTGGCCGGTCGCGTGGTGCAGGGCGGCAGCACCATCACCCAACAACTGGTCAAGAACCGGCTGCGCATGCCGCAGCGAAGCTGGTCCCGTAAAATCAACGAAATTGCCCTGGCGCTGTTACTGGAAAGGCAGCGGGACAAGGGTGATATTTTGCAGGACTACCTGAACGAAGTGTACTGGGGTCAGGCGGGCATACTGGCCATCCATGGCATTGCCCAGGCAGCCAGATACTATTTCGGCAAATCACCGCCACAACTCGATTTGGCCGAACAGGCACTGCTCATCGGGCTGATCAAGGGGCCGTCGTGGTACAACCCGCGTAAGCACCCGCAGCGGGCCTTGCAGCGCCGGAACCTGGTGTTGAAACTGATGGCCGATACCGGCATCATCAGCGATTCGGCACGAAAGCAAGCCGCCAGCCAACCCCTGGGGGTGACCCCCAAAGGGCAGGTGGATGCAGGCGGCTACGGGGATTTCATGCAGCTGGTCAGGCAACGATTGCGCCAGCGTTTCAAGCCCGAGCAACTGCAACAGGCCGGCTTGCGCATTTTCACTACCCTTGACCCTTGGGCGCAAAAACAACTCAGCGGCTCCTTGGCCTCCGTGGTGCCGCGCCTTGGCCAGTCCCTGCAAGGCGCGGCGGTACTCACCCAGGCAAAAAGCGGCGAGGTGCTGGCGCTGGATGGCGGTATCGAGCGGTTTTCGGGGTTTAATCGCGCACTGTTGATGCGACGCCAGATCGGGTCGCTGATCAAACCGTTTATTTACCTTGCCGGGCTGGAACTGCTGCCGGATTTTTCCCTGGATTCGCCCCTGGCCGATGAACCCGTGGCCATCCGGACACGCCGGGGTGAACACTGGCGTCCGGCCAATTTTTCCCACCGCAGCCACGGCACAGTGGCAGCCCGTGATGCCCTGCTGCACTCGTGGAACCTGGCCACCGTACACCTGGGCCAGCGCATTGGTTTGAAACGACTGGCCGGTTTTCTCAACCGCCTGGGGCTGCACACACCGGCACGCCTGCACCCGTCTTTGCTGTTGGGTGCGATAGAACTAAGTCCTTTGGAAACCAGCCAGTTGTATCAGTGGCTGGCTTCACAGGGAAGCCAGAATGAAATTGTGGCCCTGCGGGCTGTCACCGACGACCAGGGGACTCTGTTGCTGCGCCCGCGCACGGCCACACCGCCGGCGGTTAACCCGGAACATATGCAGCAGATACTGGCGGTGCTACGCCACATCACCACAGACGGCACGGCCGCTACACTGCGCAACTGGCCACACCTGCTGCGGCCCCTGTTCGGCAAAACAGGTACCACCAATGGCGGCCGTGACAACTGGTTTGCCGGCTTTGACCGACGTTATTTGCTCACCGTGTGGGTGGGGCGCGATGACAACAAACCCACCGGCCTGACCGGTGCCAGGGCAGCGCTACCGGTGTGGGCAGATGCTTTGCAAAAACTGCAGGAAACCCGTTAAGGCATGAGACGCCAAAGCCCTCTATGGGTGTTGCTGTAAAAGCGATTCAATGAAGCTCCCGGCACAAGAACCCCCCGCAGAAACGGGGGTTTTTTGTTAACCGCGATTGGGGTCAGTAATCAGGCCGCCTTGCTATCCGTATCGTCACTTTTGGGGTGACAGGCTTCGCGATTGAAGTAATCAAACGGGAACTCGTCCACGGCGATGACTTCCATCACGTGTTCACGCACCCGCTTCAGCTGCGCGTGCTCGTCGGGACTGATAATGCCTTTGTCCAGGGCTTCATCAAGCTGCTGCACCGGATGCAGTGACTCGATTTGACCAGCCTTGACGGCCTTGTACAGGCGCCGCTCCAGTGGTTCGGTTTCGATGACTTCTTCCAGCACCTGATTCAGGAACGCCACCTGATTGTGCGCCGACGGGTCCTTGTCGCAGCCACCGGTCAGGCGCTGACGGGCCTCATTGGGACTGAGCACCAAGGACGCGGCCTTGTGGCCAAGGCGATCACCCGGCGGCAATTCGTGAGTGCCCAGCGGGAAGATAATGCGACGCAGGACAAAACCCACGGCCTTGTTGGGGAAATTCCAGCTCAGCAGCTTCAAGGCCTGTTCAATTTCGTAGAGGTGGTGGTGCAAGGCCCAGGCCACTATGGGCTGGTCGGCTTTAGGCTCGCCCTGATCGCGGTAGCGTTTCAACACTGCCGAGGCCATGTACAGGTGGCTGAGCACATCACCCAGCCGGGCCGAGGTTTTTTCCTTTTTCTTCAAGGCCCCACCCAGTGTCAACATGGCCACGTCAGCGGCCAGGCCAAAGGCCGCGCTGTAACGGGTGATCTTGGCATAGAACTGGCGACTGAAGCCGTCACCGGGCACCTGTTCCAGGCGCCAGGTGCCAAGGCCCTGGAAGAAGGAACGAATGGCGTTGCTGTAACTGTAGCCAATGTGCTGCCACAGCACTTCATCGAATTTTTCCAGCCGCTCTTGCGGGTCTTCGATATTGGCCGCTTCCATTTCCTTCAGCACGTAGGGGTGGCAACGAATGGCGCCCTGGCCGAAGATAATCATGCTGCGGGTGAGGATATTGGCGCCTTCCACGGTGATGGCAATGGGTGCGCTCATCCAGCCGCGACCCAGGTAGTTTTTGGGCCCCATCTGGATGCCCTTGCCGCCATGAATGTCCATGGCATCGCGTGCCACGGCCCGGCCCATTTCCGTAGCGTGATACTTGGCAATGGCCGAGGGCACCGCCGGGCGCATGCCCTGATCCACCGCCAGGGCGGTCATGCTGGACAGGGCGGCAGAAGAATAGGTGTGGCCGACAATGCGCGCCAGGGCTTCCTCGACGCCTTCAAAACGCCCGATGGGCATGTTGAACTGCTTGCGGATGCGCGCATAGGCGCCGGTGGCATAAGTGGCCATCTTGGCCCCGCCGGTGGCGTTGGAAGGCAGGGAAATGGAACGCCCAACCGACAGTTGCTCCACCAGCATGCGCCAGCCTTCGCCCACCATTTTCTCGCCACCAATCAGGTAATCCATGGGAATAAATACGTCCTTGCCCCGCACTGTGCCATTTTGGAACGGCACATCCAGCGGCAGATGGCGGTTACCCACTTCCAGCCCTTCGGTGTCACGCGGAATCAACGCCAGGGTGATGCCCCGGTACTTTTCACCACCCAGCAAACCTTCGGGGTCTTGCAGCTGGAAGGCCAGGCCAATCACCGTGGCCACCGGCGCCAGGGTAATGTAGCGCTTGTCGAAATTCAGGCGAATGCCAAGCACTTCCTTGCCATCGACCGTCTGCTTGCAGACCACACCGGTATCGGGAATAGAGGTGGCATCGGAACCGGCGGTGGGGGCGGTCAAGGCAAAACAGGGGATTTCTTCACCCACGGCCAGGCGGGGCAAATAATAATCTTTCTGCTCCTGGGTGCCATACTCCTTCAGCAACTCCGCCGGCCCCAGGGAATTGGGCACCGCTACGTGTGAAGCCACCACAGTGGAACGGCTGGCCAGCTTTTGCAACACCGCCGAATGGGCCACGGCGGAAAATTCCAGACCGCCGTATTCCTTGGGAATAATCATGCCGAAAAACTTGTTCTTCTTGATAAAGTCCCACATTTCTGGCGGCATGTCGCCTTTCTCGTAACAGATTTCCCAGTCGTCAATCATGGCGCACAATTCACGTACCGGCCCGTCCATGAACGCCTGCTCCTCGACACTGAGTTCCGGCTTGGGAATCTGGTGCAATTTGTCAAAATTGGGCTTGCCACTGAAAATTTCGCCATCCCAGCCCACATCGCCGGTTTCCAGCGCCACACGCTCGGTGTCCGACAGCTTGGGCAGTGACTTTTTGTAAAATTTCAGGAAAGGCTTGGTCAGGTAGTGCTGACGCGTGGGTTTGTGCAACAACACAAAAGCCACGGCAGCAAACAGCAACCAGGCCAGCAACACCGAAAACCAGCTGGCATCAGTGTACCACGACAGCACAAACAACACCGCGGCACTGGCAATGGCCCAGGTTTTCAGGGAGGTTTTCAGGTAAGCGCTGATGAATGAAACCACCAGCAGCGCCCCGATGAGAAGCAGAAAATTCATGATTTTTCTCCGGATTAGGCAAACATACTGTAGCGTACGGTCTAGAGTATAATCAAAACACCCGGCCAGTCAATACGCTACCGTATGGAATTTTTGGGCCGATTCCCCTATACTGACCCGCAGCACAGCCGATAACTGACAGCACGAACCATGCCAAACAGCCAAAAAGCCACCAAAGC
>WGBZ01000122.1 GCA_015494035.1 Lysobacterales bacterium
GGGGTGTTGACAGGACCCAGTAACCTCTTGCATGGTGCGCCTCCGCGGTGGGGACATTCTCTCCATCGCCGAGAGAACAACGCTGCGAAGAACAGCGTTCGCCCAGATAGCTCAGTCGGTAGAGCAGGGGATTGAAAATCCCCGTGTCCGTGGTTCGATTCCGCGACCGGCCACCACTTCATTCTTAGTGCCCGAACCGTTAAAGTACCCATATTTGGCCTGCGCCCGCGTTGCCTTTTTGGAGAAACCTCATGCCTGTTGTTGTCACCGCTCTGTATCATTTTGTTGAACTGGACGATTTCCAGCGCCTGCGTGAACCGCTGTTACAAGTCATGCAGGAAAACGGTGTCAAAGGCACGATTCTGTTGGCTGCTGAAGGCATTAACGGCACCATCGCCGGCACGCGTGAAGGCATCGACGCGGTGCTGGACTGGCTGCGCAAAGACCCACGCCTGGCCGGCCTGGACAGCAAGGAATCCCTGTCCGATGACATGCCGTTCTACCGCACCAAGGTCAAACTGAAAAAGGAAATTGTCACCCTGGGTGTGGAAGGCATAGACCCGAAAAAAGTTGTGGGTACCTACGTCCGGCCCACAGACTGGAACGCACTGATTTCCGACCCTGAGGTGCTGCTCATCGACACCCGCAACGACTACGAATATCAGGTGGGCACCTTCAAGAACGCCATCAACCCCAACACCGAAGCCTTCCGTCAGTTTCCCGAATACGTCAAGCAGCACCTGGACCCGAAAAAACACAAGAAAGTGGCCATGTTCTGCACCGGCGGCATTCGCTGTGAGAAATCCACCGCCTTGCTCAAGCAGATGGGTTTTGAAGACGTGTTTCACCTGCAAGGCGGCATCCTCAAGTACCTGGAAGAAGTGCCCAAAGACGAAACCCTGTGGCAGGGCGAGTGCTTTGTGTTTGACAACCGGGTCACCGTTGATCACGACCTGCAGCCGGGCCATTATGACCAGTGCCACGCCTGCCGCCTGCCCATCACCGAAGCCGACAGGGCGCACCCGCATTACCAGAAAGGCGTCAGTTGCCCGCATTGCCACGACTCACTCAGCGAAGAACAAAAACAGCGTTTTGCCGAACGCCAGAAGCAAATCGAGCTGGCCCGGCAGCGCGGTGAGGAGCACATCGGCGAAGCGGCACGCGCGGCGGCTCGCCGCCACAAGGCAGAAAAACACCAAGCCCGCCGCCAGCAGGCCGAAAAACAGGCAAATCGGGAATAAGCGTAAGGGCGCAGCTAGCGCTTTTTCAGCCAGCGCGCCGGGTTAATTGGTTTGGCGTCATGTCGCAGCTCAAAATACACCGCCGGTTCTTCCAGAGAACCGCTGTTGCCGGCCAGGGCAATTTCCTCACCGGGTTGAACCCAGTCGCCCGGTTCCACCAACACCGCCTCGTTATGGCCATACAGGCTCATGTAACCATCGCCGTGGTCCAGCACCACCAGCAAGCCGTAGCCGCGCAACCAGTCCGCAAAAGCCACCCGGCCATAGGCCACGGCCTTCACCGGCGTGCCGGCTGCAGCGGCGAACACCAACCCTTCCCAGCGTTGCCGCTGGCGTCCCCGCGCCGAACCGAAGCGGTGTAGCAAGCGACCGGAAATAGGCGCCGGTAGTTGACCCTTGAGCCGCGCAAAACGAGTGTTCTGGCCCAGGTTGTCGGGCAGGTCATCCAGCAGGTTCTGGAGTTCTTTCAGCAGGCGGTTCAGGCGTTGGCGGTTTTTGCCCAGTTGCTGTATCTGGTTTTTATCCGCGCGCATCTTTTCCCGCAGCGCCCGCAACACAAATTCGCGTTGATGCCGTTGTTGCTGCAGCTTCTCCTGCTCGCTGAGTAGCTGCTCCTGTTCGTGTTGCCATTGGGCCTGCTGCTCCTTTAGTTGTTGCTGCAATGTTTCCAATTGGGCAATGTCCGTGGCAATTTCCCGCACCAGTTCAAACAGGCGGTGCTGAAGGTAGCGAATCTGATGCGCGGCCACATCGCTGCGCTGGCTGCCATCGGCCAGCAACAGGCGTTTCAGTCCCAGGTCATGCCGGGTGTATACGGCCAGTTTCAACAAGGTGGCCAATTCCTGTTTTTGTTTGCGGATCTGCCGGTTTTTTTGCTCGATGCGCTGGTTGACGTCGGTGATTTTTTTCTGGCTTTCGTCGATGCGGCGCTGCACGGCCCGGATGCGCTGGTGCTGGGCATTGATGCGCTGGTCTTGCGCCTGCAGTTCGTCCAGCAGTTTCTTTTCTTCCGCACTGGCGGTATTCAGTTCGTTTCGCAGGCGCGAAATCTGACGCGAAATGCGTTCCAGCTGTTTTTGCAGTGCGGCTTCATCTGGGTCGGACGCGCCGCTGGTGCCGGCAAAAGCCAGCCAGGGCAACAGGCAGAAAATCACAGGCCACAGGCGCAGGGGGTATCTCATCGGCGCATTATAGCGTGTATAATATCGCGTTTGGATGCCCCGCCAGCCAGCGGCGTCAGGCCGGTGCCATGGCGACACTCAGTTGACATCAGGCAGATATTCCGGCGGGCAAAAAACCCCTTATGGAGCGTGCATGAATTTTTCCCAGTTGGCCGAATTTGCCGGCAATCACAGCCTCTTGGTGGCTGCTTTTTTTGGCGTGCTGTTTCTGATCATCGTGACCGAACTGAACCGCAAACGCATGACCCAGCGTGACCTGGGCCCGCTGCAGCTGACCCAGTTGGTGAATCATCAGGACGCCATGGTGCTGGACGTGCGCAATCCGGCTGACTTCCAGCAGGGCCACATTGTCAATGCCAAAAACATCCCCATTGCCGAGTTGCCAACGCGCTTGAAGGAACTGGAAAAACACAAGGATAAACCCATCATCGTCTGCTGCCAGCGGGGTGTGACTTCCCTGGCCGGGGTCAACCAGTTGACGCAGGCGGGCTTTGACAAGGTGTTCAACCTCAAAGGCGGCATTAATGGCTGGGTCAGCGACAAACTGCCCCTGAGCAAAAAATAAAAAAACCGGAGAACCTCGGCTGGCCCGGAACAAAATCCGGGCCGGCAAAACCCTTTATCGTATCCACAGGTGGCCACCGGTCGCCTCCGTTTACCCAAGTAACAGGAAAACAACCATGAGCGAAGAAAACACAACCGAAAATCAGGCCACAGAAAACAACGAAGCCAAAAACCCCGTCATGGCCCTGCAAAAGGTGTACCTGAAAGACGCCTCCTTTGAAGCGCCCAATGCCCCGCAGATTTTTCAGGAGCAGGGACAGCCGCAGATCCAGATGAACCTGAACCAGAAAGTCACCACCATCGCCGAAAACACCTACGACGTGGTCTTGACCGTTACAGTCACCTGCACCGTCAACGACAAAACCGCCTACCTGGTGGAAGTGCAACAGGCCGGCATTTTCA
>WGBZ01000123.1 GCA_015494035.1 Lysobacterales bacterium
ATGGCCACGAAAAACCTGGTGCCGAAAGCCGCCCGGCTCTCATGTCATAATCAGGGATCAATCACCAGGAATCCGAACCGAATCACCCACGGTAATGGCTCACCTTTTCGTTCAGGTCAGGGCGTGGCCGATCCCGTGGCGGTGCTTTGGCGGTGCCAATGTGAAAAAAACCGGCGATGCGCTCCTTGTCATGTAACCCCAGTGCTTTGGCAACTTGCGTGTCATAAGCCGGCCAATCAGTTACCCACTGGCTGGCAAAACCGTGCGCGGCGGTGGCCAGAAGCAGGTTTTGGCCCACCGCACCGGTGGACAACAACTGTTCGATCTCCGGGGTTTTTCCATCATTGCGTGGAGAAAAGACAAGCGCAATCACCAGCGGGGCCTGACAAAAGCGTTGCCGTTCCCTGGCCAGCAACGCTGGCTCGGTTTCGCCCTTGCTGGCTTGAATTTCGGCCAGCTTCTCGCCCAGTTTCTGACGCCCCTGGCCTTCAATAACAATAAACCGCCAGGGTTCCAGTTTGCGGTGATCCGGCACCCGCAGCGCCGTGTTCAGGATGTCTTTCAATGTGTCCGCATCCGGGCCCGGCCCGGTCAGGTTGCGGGCCAGTACCGAACGGCGTGTGCGCAACAGATCGAGTGCCGAGGAATTGGTTTGGGCAGAAGCTGTCATCGGTTTTTCCAATGGTTCTCATTCACAGTTTGCAATTGTAACATTGGCGTTATCCTGCCTATAATGAGCCCATTGAAAACCAACCATGAAGGACAGCCATGAGTGTAACTGTAGGTGTCATCAACGAAACCAATGAGCTGGAAAGGCGGGTGGCCATTACCCCGGAAGTGGCAGCCAAAATCCGCAAGTGGGGCTGGCAGGTGGTGCTGGAAACCCGCGCTGGTGAAGCCGCCGGTTTTCCCGACAGCGACTACACGGACTGCGAGATTGCACCCAGTGCCGATGCGGTGCTGAAACAGGCCGATGTGATCTTTCGTGTGTCGCCTCCCGATGCGGCCTTTTTCCAGGCGGCCAAGGAGGGTGCCTGCATTATCGGTTTTATGTCGCCGTTTACTGATCAGGAACGGTTCAAGGTGGCAGCCGAGCGCAAACAGGTGGTGTTTGCCGTGGAATTGATTCCGCGCACCACGCGCGCCCAGGCCATGGACGCCTTGTCCTCCCAGGCTTCCATTGGCGGTTACAAGGGCACCTTGATCGCCGCCAACGAAAGCCCGCGATTTTTCCCCATGCTGACCACGGCCGCAGGCACCATTCGCCCCAGCCACGTGTTAGTGATTGGCGCCGGCGTGGCCGGTTTGCAGGCCATTGCCACTGCCAAGCGGCTGGGTGCCATTGTGACGGCTTATGACGTGCGGCCGGAAACTGCCGAGCAGGTGGAATCCCTTGGCGCCAAGTTTCTGGATCTGGGCGTGCAAGCCGTGGGTGAGGGCGGTTATGCCCGCGCGCTGACGCCTGAGGAACTGGAGCAGCAACGCCAGGCGTTGAAGGATTTCCTCAACAAGGTCAATGTGCTGATTACCACGGCAGCAGTACCGGGCCGGCCCGCACCAAAAATTGTTACTGCCGACATGGCCAAAAACATGAAAACCGGCAGCGTGATTGTGGACCTGGCTGCCGAAGGCGGTGGCAACTGCGAACTCACCGAGCCGGGGAAAACCATCGAAATCAATGGCATCAAGATCATCGGCCCATTGAACGTGCCGGCCACGGTGCCCATGGACGCCAGCCTCATGTACTCGCGCAATCTGTATAACTTCAGCAGCCTGTTGAATGATGACGGAAAGCTGCACTTCAACTGGGAAGACGAGATACTGGCCGGCTGCGTGCTGACGCACGATGGCCAGCTGGTGCATCCCGTACTGACAGGAGAAAAATCATGATAGACGGTTTTGCCAGCCTTTATATTTTCATGCTCGCGGCCTTCCTGGGCTTCGAGATTATTTCCAAGGTGCCAGTGGTGTTGCACACACCGCTCATGTCCGGTTCCAACTTTATTCACGGCATTGTGGTGGTGGGTGCCATGGTGGCCCTGGGCCACGCCGACACGACGGTAGAAAAAGTGATCGGTTTTATTGGCGTGTTTCTGGGCGCGGCCAATGCCGTGGGCGGTTATGTGGTGACTGAACGCATGCTGGAAATGTTCAAGTCCAAAAAAGACAGCAAGAAAGACAGCAACGCTAAAGGACAGGAGAAAGCCGCATGATTGACCTCATCATGAAACTGGCCTATTTTGTGGCCTCCATCCTTTTTATTGCCGGTTTGCGCCGCATGACCTCGCCCAAAACCGCACGCAGCGGCATCGTCTGGGCCGGTATCGGCATGTTGATCGCCGTGGGTGCGACGTTCCTGCTGCCGGGTTTGCAAAACACTCTGTTGATTGTGACGGCACTGTTTCTGGCCGCTGTCTGGGCCTGGTATCAGGGCAAGCGCGTGCCCATGACCGACATGCCGCAAATGGTGGCCCTGTATAACGGCATGGGCGGCGGCTCGGCCGCAGCCATTGGCGCTTACGCACTGGTCAACGCCCTGCAACACGCCGATGCCTGTAGTGCCGGTGCCATCTCAGGTGGCCACGATTGCCTGCATGGTATCGTTGGCTGGCTGGCAGTGATCGGTGCTTTTATCGGCACGGTATCCTTTTCCGGTTCACTCATCGCCTTTGGTAAATTGCAGGGTTGGATCGATAAACGCTACACCTTCCCCGGCCAGCACATCTTTAACGCCCTGGTGACCCTGGCCGCGTTGTGGCTGGGCTATCTGGTTGTCCAGCAGCCGGATGCCCAACTCATCATCGCCTTCTTTGTGGTGTCGTTCCTGCTGGGTATTTTCATGACCTTGCCCATCGGTGGGGCGGACATGCCAGTGGTCATCTCCCTGTATAACGCCTTTACCGGCCTGGCCGTGGCTTTCGAGGGCTTTGTGCTCGGTAACGAGGCCATGATCATTGCCGGTACCTTTGTGGGGGCGGCCGGTACCTTGTTGACGCAACTGATGGCCAAGGCCATGAACCGCTCCCTGTTCAATGTGCTGTTCGGTTCCATGGCCGCCAAAGGCGAGGCGGCAGCCGTGACCGGCTCCATGAAACCCATTGACTCCATGGACGCGGCCGTGCAACTGGGCTTTGCCGACCGGGTGGTGATTGTGCCAGGCTATGGTCTGGCCGTGGCACAGGCGCAGCATAAATTGTGGGAGCTGGTCAAAATGCTTCAGGACCGTGGCGTGGACGTCAAATTCGCCATCCATCCGGTGGCCGGTCGCATGCCCGGACACATGAACGTGTTGCTGGCCGAAGCGGGCGTACCCTATGACCTGATTGAAGACATGGAAGACATCAACCCGCAGTTTCCCAACACCGATGTGGCGTTGGTGATCGGGGCCAACGACGTGGTTAACCCGGCTGCGCGCGACGACCCCAACAGCCCCATTTACGGCATGCCCATTCTGGAAGTGGACAAGGCCAAGAACGTCATTGTGGTCAAGCGGGGCCGTGGTACCGGCTTTGCCGGCATTGAAAACCCGTTGTTTTTCAAGGACAACACACGCATGCTGTTTGGCGACGCGCAGGACGTGGTCACGCAGCTGATTCAGGAATTGAAAGAACTGTAGAGCATTTTTACTGCATCTAATGGTGGGTCCCATTGGCCCCGACGTGGCCGAGAATGCCGACCAATGACAGAAACAAAAGAGGCCATGCGCCTCTTTTGTTTTTTCGATAAATAAAAGCCCGGACGTTCGCTTTTGTGTTATAATCACCGCATCGCAGCCAGTTGACGATCGTGGTTGCTCTTGAATACCGGCATTCTGCCATTTTCAATTCCCAATTCTTTTAGTGAATTTCACCTGGATCGTTCCACAACCTTGTTGTGTCAGGGCGATTCTGGAGAAAAATCATGACATTTAATGACCTCGGCCTTTCGGCTGAAATCCTTCGTGCTGTGTCCGAACAGGGCTACAGCGAACCCACACCCATACAAGCCCAGGCTATTCCGGTGGTGCTGGAAGGCCGCGATTTGCTTGCAGGCGCCCAGACCGGTACCGGCAAAACCGCTGGCTTTACCCTGCCCATGCTGCAAAAACTCAGCCAGGCCAAAAACGCCCCGGGCCGCAAGCCGCGTGCACTGGTGCTGACCCCAACCCGCGAACTGGCCGCCCAGGTGGCCGAAAGCGTTCGCACCTATGGCAAATACCTGCCATTGAAATCCACGGTGATTTTTGGTGGCGTCAAGCCCGGCCCACAAATTCGCCAGCTGCAAAACGGCGTGGACATTATTATTGCCACTCCCGGTCGACTGCTGGATCACGTGCAGCAAGGCAATGTTGACCTGTCCGGGGTGGAAATTTTTGTGCTGGATGAAGCTGACCGCATGCTCGACATGGGTTTTATCCACGACATTAAGAAAATTCAGCAACGGTTGCCTAAACAGCGCCAGAACCTGATGTTTTCTGCCACTTATTCCGATGAGATTCGCCAGCTTGCCTCGAGCCTGTTGAACAACCCGGCAAGCGTGGAAGTGGCGCGTAAAAACACTGCGGCGGAAACCGTTTCACAACGTATCCTGCCGGTGGACAAAAAACGCAAGTCCGAATTGCTCAGCCACCTGATTGGCTCGCAGAACTGGCAACAGGTGTTGGTTTTCACCCGCACCAAGCACGGCGCCAACCGTCTGGCCGAGTACCTGAACAAGTCCGGCCTCAAGGCCGACGCCATTCACGGCAACAAGTCACAGGCCGCTCGTACTCGCGCCCTGAAAGCATTCAAGGCCGGCCAAACCCGCGTGCTGGTGGCCACCGACATCGCCGCTCGTGGGCTGGACATTGACCAACTGCCACACGTGGTCAATTTTGAACTGCCCAACGTGGCGGAAGACTACGTGCATCGCATTGGCCGCACCGGACGCGCCGGCAACGAAGGCGAAGCCATTTCACTGGTGTGTGTAGATGAGCACAAATTGCTGCGTGACATTGAGCGCCTGCTCAAGCGCGACTTGCCACAGGAAGTGCTGGAAGGCTACGAGGTCGATCCCACCATCAAGGCTGAACCCATCAAGAACGGTGGTGGCCGCAAACAGCCACGCCGACGCACAGGCGGCAGACCCAGTGCCCGGAAATCCAGCGGCAACAGCCGCTCAGGCAATGGCCGCCGTGGCCAGGGCACAAAAGCCACCGCTGCCCCTCGGCCCGGTCGCAATCGCCGCAACGCCATGCGGCAGAAAACCGCCGCCTGACAAATGGCTTGTTTCCATAGCAGATAAAAAAGAGGCCATTGCGCCTCTTTTTATTGCCCGGCATTTATCGCGCGGGCGCGAATCATAAGGTCAGCTTTTCTTGACGAATTTCGTCAGGATGACGATGCGTTGGCCGTTGATTTTGCCTTCGATGTGTTCGGGGTTGTCGGCCACCAGCGAGATGCTGCGCACGGCGGTGCCGCGTTTGGCGGTGAAGTTGGCGCCTTTGACGTTCAGGTCTTTGATCCCTTTGACGTTCAGGTCTTTGATCAGGGTGACGGTGTCACCGGCTTCCAGTACCGCGCCTTGTATTGTCCAGAGCTTTTATGCGGTGTTGGCGGCTCATGGTGAAGGGGCTATTCTTGCAGTGATTTCACGACGGCTTGCGGGTTGTGCTGCACAACTTTGAGCAAGACCCGGGCAGTTCCCCGGGGCGAGCGAAGGCCCTGCTCCCAATGACGCAAGGTGCCAAGGGAGATGCCGAAAGTTGCGCAGAACTTTTGCTGGCTCATCCCGGTTTTCTTCCTGATTGCCTTGACATCAATTGGCTCAGGACTGTGCTCAACGACGCCTGTTTTTTCGCCTTTGGCATGTCGAATGGCTTCAGACAGCCCGGCGGCAATTTCATCAAATGCATTACTCATTAGTTTGACTCCAAAAACTAACCAGTTGCCTCACTGCTTCTGCAAGCAGCTTCTTTTCCCTGGCAGCCAGATTGGCTTTTTCATTCTTGCCGAACGCAGCCAGTAAATAAAGTGGCATGGTCTGGTTGTGAAAGTAGTAAACCACCCGGATACCGCCGCTTTTGCCACGTGAATCTCTTGCCCACCTGAGTTTTCTGATGCCTCCGGTTCCTTGAATAATGACACCGGCTCCCGGGTGTGCTGATAAATATGCGATTAACTCGGATCGCTCATCTCTGGAAATCAGCTTGTTAATCTTGCGTTGAAATGGTTCGGTTTCGGCAACTGTAATCACGCACCCATTATATACGCCACTGGCGCACAAGCAAGCAGTGCTTGTGCAGCCTGTATTGTCGGGCGCGAATCATAAGGGAATCTCTGATCGAATCGTGACACGGCATCTTGTAGCGTAAAATCGTCCATTTCTGTGTTGCAAACCTTCACAATAGCCTTGCTATTGCGTGCGGTTTGCGCCTTGAACTGAACAATTTTTCACGACAATCTTCTCGCGCCAGATTCAATCAGCGCTTCCTAAGGTCAGTTTTTCTTGACGAATTTCGTCAGGATGACGATGCGTTGGCCATTGATTTTGCCTTCGATGTGTTCGGGGTTGTCGGCCACCAGCGAGATGCCGCGCACGGCGGTGCCGCGTTTGGCGGTGAAGTTGGCGCCTTTGACGTTCAGGTCTTTGATCAGGGTGACGGTGTCACCGGCTTCCAGTACCGCGCCGTTGCTGTCCCGATGCACAACTGTTTCTTCGTTTTTTTCGGTCAGGCCAGCCTGCGCGCGTTGCAGCAGTTCTTCGTCCAGGTAGAGGGTGTCCAGCAGGTCCTGTGCCCAGGGTTCGCTGTCCAGTTGCTTGAGCACACGCCAGGCCATGATTTGCACCGGCGGCACGGGTGACCACATGGTTTCGCTCAAGCCGCGCCAATGCGCTGGCTGCCATTCGCTCTGGCCTTCGATCTGACTGCGGCAGGTGCTGCATAACAGCACGGCGTTATCGGGTTCTTCGTTGTTTTCCGGTGGCAATAGGTAGGCGACAAGGTCATCGCTGGCGCCGCACAGTTCGCAGCAGTTATTAGCGCGTTCGCGCAGGGTGGTTTCGAGTGTCATGGGGTTTTTCCGTGTGTTAAGGAAGCTCTGGTTGAATCTGGACGAAGTAGATTATGCCAGAAATGTTCGAGAACAAGGCGAAGTTTGCGGCCAATAGTGGGCTATTGGCAAGGACTTCAACGCAGTTATCGGACATTTCAGGTGTGAGAAGCGAGTTCATGATTTGATCAGCGCTTCCTTAAAAAGGGTGGTGTGCGTATTTATCGGGGTTTTACTGGTCGAAATGCACGCGAAAACGGTGCTGTTTGCCAATATACTGATAGTTCAGTGTGGCATTGTTTGACTGGCACAACTCGCGGCTCAGGTACAGGCCCAGTCCGGTGCCCTGGCTGTGGGTGGTGTAGAAAGGTTCAAACAGCTGTTTTTCCGCGTGGGGTGGCATTTTTGGCCCCGGGTTCATGATGTCCAGATAGGTTTCAGCCGGGCTGGCGTGCAGGGTGATCGATAGTTTTGGCATGCCGCCATCCGCCTGTCCGTGTTTGAGGGCGTTCTTGCACAGGTTCCACAGTATCTGGTTCAGGTGTGACTTGTCGAACAGCACGCGCACCGGGTGCGCAGGCGTGCGGAACTTGATCAGGCGCACGTCCAGTTTCTGGTCTTCGCAAAACTGGTTGAGAAAGTCCTTCAGGTGCGCTTTCAGTTCAATGTTTTCCGGGCTGGCCACGTGTTGCCGTGACAGGTTCAATACGTTTTCGATGATTTGGTTGCTGCGATTGATCTGTTTGCTGATGATCTCGGTCAATTCCTTGTCTTCGCCACTGATGTGGGGCGATTCACCCAGCAGTTGCGAAGCGGTGTAGATGGCGGACAGGGGGTTGCGGATTTCGTGCGCGATGCTGGCCGAGAGCCGCCCCAGGGCATTGAGGGACATTTCATGTGCGGTTTTGGCCAGTTCACGGGAATTTTCCAGAAATAGCAGGGAAATTTCCGCTTCGCCGTCAGGTTTCTGGCAGTAAACGCTGACCTTGTCGCCTTCGGGCGTGGTGTAAATGAACTTGTCCTGATGGCTTTTGTGCCGCAGCAGGCTTTCGGGGATGGCATTGCTGGTGTTGATATTAAGGAGTCGGCGTGCGGCGCGATTGCAGTACACCGGTTGCTGGTCGTTATCCAACACAATCACCCCGGTGCGCATCTTGTCGATGATGGCTTCATTGAGCTGGGTCAGGGAGAGGATGTCCTTGCGCTGCTGGCGGGCGATGGTGAGCGTTTCCTTGGCGCTGGTTGACTGGCGCAGGCCCAGCCAGGTGATCACAAAGTAAATCAGCGCGTGCATCAACAAGGTGGAATGGGTGGCGTTGTGCATGGGCACCTGCGAGAAAACCGGCACCATCCAGAGAAACATCGAGGCCAGAAAGGGCATCAGCAAAATCAACAACGAAGAGCGGAACAAGGTGGCGATGGCGCCCAGCATGACCACCGGCAGGATGGCAAAACCCTTGTCAATGGCGTCGATGCTCCAGGCCAGGTAAATCAACACGAAAACGTCCACCACCAGCGCTACCTTGCCGAGTTTCAGGGCCGAGGAGCGATGCAGCAGGCCGACAACCAGCACCACCAAGGCAAAGACCAAGTAAGCAATGGCCACGGTATGGCCATAAAGCGGAAAGGGTTGAATGCCCAGTTTTTCGGCCTGATCAGAAAACAGCAGCCCCAGGTAGAAAGCGGCAATCAATACGCGAAACAGGTTCAGGTAATGAATCAGTTGCGATTCATTGGCACCGCTTTCCAGCTTGTTGAGACGCGCTTTCTTCATGCGCCTCAATGGCGGTTCTTTTTGCGTTTGTGCTGTGAATAAGTCAACACGCTTTGCTTGATTTTGGTCTGGAATTTGCGCTGGCCGTTTTTATCAAACACTTCAATGGTCATGTCACGGTCCTTGCGCGGCCCGGAAAAAGTGAACTTGCAGAAATTCTTTTCCCCCACCAGTGAGCCGGGTACCAGAATCGGCTTCAGCTCGCGCTCGATATATTTCAGGTGCGTGCCGGCGGTAAAGGGTGAGCAGGTCAGCTCATAGAGCGGGTAGGC
>WGBZ01000124.1 GCA_015494035.1 Lysobacterales bacterium
AAGGTTCAGTTGTCTGGCATCAGGGCCAGGCGCCATGGCTGGCGGTTTTCGGGCTTGTGCTATGATAAAACGCTTTGCGCGTCAGGCCAAAGTTTTTCCGGCCCTTGAGCGCCTTTTTTCCGATCAGGTGTGAGGATTGAGACCATAAACCGAGTCCGTGCCTTCCCTGATTAAGTGAGAGAAAAATTCAGATTTGCTTTTTTTCTGTTGTTAAACGCCACCAGTAGCGAGGGTTAAACCAATGAATCAAAGTGCCACCATGTCCCGCCATGGCATTCCGCCGGTAGAAGTGATGAATCACCCGGCCGGGTTGTTTATTCTGTTCTTTACCGAAATGTGGGAACGTTTCAGTTATTACGGCATGCGCGCCTTGCTGGTGCTGTTTCTGGTCAGTGACCTGTCCGCCAATGGCTGGGGCTGGCCGCGTGAGGAAGCCCTGAGCCTGTATGGCACCTACACCGGGCTGGTTTACCTGACGCCGATTCTGGGCGGCTATCTGGCCGACAAGCTGCTGGGCTTTCGTCTGGCGGTGATCATCGGCGCCTTGTTGATGACCCTGGGACACGCTTCCATGGCCATGGACACGCCCTTTTTCTTTTACACCGGGCTGGGCTTGCTGATTTCCGGTAACGGCCTGTTCAAGCCCAATATTTCTTCCATCGTCGGCGGCCTGTATTCCAAAGGCAGTGATCGCAAGGACGGCGCTTACACCATCTTTTACATGGGTATCAATGCCGGTGCTTTTCTGGGCATTTTGCTGTGTGGCTACATTGGCGAAACCGTGGGTTGGCATTATGGTTTTGGCCTGGCGGGCATTTTCATGTTTCTGGGTATGATGCAGTTTATTTTTGCCCAGAAAATGTTTGGTGACATTGGCGCCAAACCCTCGGCCCTCGCCGAAGTGGACAAGCCCGAAGACCCCGAAGTGGAAGAAGAAAACCCCACCGTGGTGCGGGACCGCCTGATAGTGATTGGTGTGCTGGCCTTTTTTACCATTTTCTTCTGGATGGCCTTTGAGCAGGCGGGCGGGTCCATGACCATCTTCGCCAAGGATTACACCCAACGCGTCCTGACCGGTGAGGCGGCCAGCTGGTTTGTGTGGGTGAACACCGCCTTGACTCTCGGGCCCATCGCGATCATCACCTACGTGCTGTTTCTGCTGTTCAAGTCCACCTTCCGCTACATTCCGATCAGTAACCTGATTCTGGCCGGGGCTTTTGCCCTGATCTGGATCATAGCCCTGTGGATGGTCTACAACCAGCTGACCTCCACGGCCTACCAGGTGAGCTATGAGGCTGATAACACCGAGGTGGTGACCAAGGTGCGGGTCAGTAATCCGGACTTGAAACCCGGTGACAAACTGCACCTGCTGAAGCTGGATGAAGACAAGTTCCGCATTATCGAAGATGCCGATATTCCCAAGTTTGACAACCTGATTGAAGCCGTGGTGAAGGCCAAAATAGCCGGCGAGGTGGAAGTGGCTGCCTCCTGGTTCGGGATTCTCAATTCGTTCTTTATTATCGCCTTTGCGCCCTTATTTTCGCGTATCTGGGAAAGCCGGTTTAACCCCTCGGCGCCGGTTAAGTTTGCTCTGGGCCTGTTTTTGCTCGGGGCTGGTTTTGCGGTGCTGGCTTATGGCGCATCCACCATTCCCAAGGGCGCGGCCACTGCTTCGGTCAGCCTCTGGTTTCTGGTCATCGCCTACTGGTTTCACACCATGGGGGAACTGTCGTTGTCACCGGTGGGGCTGTCCTACGTGAGTAAATTGTCGCCATCGCGACTGGTTGGCCTGATGTTTGGCATCTGGTTTCTATCAAATGCCGCGGCCAACAAGCTGGCCGGCGTGACTGGTAGCCTGATTGATACCATTTCGGCCCAGTATGGCTTGAGTTCTTTCTTCCTGATTTTTACCGTGCTGCCAGTGGCCGCGGGCTTGATTATGTTGGCCCTGACCCCATTCTTGAAGAAGAAAATGCACGGAATCCACTAACCTCTATGCCCATTTACCGTTATCAGGTGCTTGCCGCTCACCCCGGGTGCGACCAGTGCGCCCGGGGCTTTGAGGTGATGCAGAAAATGGCCGATGCGCCATTGATTGCCTGCCCCCGCTGCCAGGCGCCGCTGCGCAAGGTCATCACGGCGGCCAATGTGGCCGCTGGCAGCGCGCGCCTGAATAGCCAGAGTCACCTGGAAAAACACGGCTTTACCCAGTACCGCAAGGTGGGCAAGGGCGTGTACGAGAAAACCGCCGGCAAAGGCCCGGACTACATTTCCGGCGACTGACCGGCCCAGCCTGGAGATTTTCGCATGAGCCTGAATATTCGCGTGCTCACAGTCAGCGACACCCGCACACCGGAAACCGACACCTCCGGCGCCTATTTGCGCGAAGCCGCCGGGGCCGCCGGCCATCGCGTGTTGGCCCATGATATTGTCAAGGATGACATTTACCAGATTCGCAAACTCGTCAGTGATGCCATTGCCGATGAAAACACCGACGTGGTGCTGCTCACCGGCGGCACTGGTTTTTCCGGGCGGGACTCGACCCCCGAAGCCGTTCAACCCTTGCTGGACAAGCAGGTGGAAGGTTTTGGTGAGTTGTTCCGTCAGTTGTCCTACGAAGAAATTGGCACTTCCACCATTCAGTCGCGGGCCTTGGGCGGGCTGGCCAACAACACCCTGATTTTCTGCTTGCCGGGCTCCACTGGCGCCTGCCGCACGGCCTGGACCCGGATTCTGGCTGAACAACTGGATGCTGCGCACAAACCCTGCAATTTCGTCACTATTCTTAAGGAAGCCTGATCGAATCGTGACACGGCATCTTGCGGCGTAAAATCGTCCATTTCTGCGTTGCAAACCTTCACAATAGCTTGCTATTGCGTGCGGTTTGCGCCTTGAACTGAGCAATTTTACACTCCAATCTGCTCGCATCAGATTCAATCAGCGCTTCCTCAAAGGCCACTCCCACAGCGCCAGCAGAGGCTGAAAAACCACGTAAAACCGCCTTGTGGCCTGTAAAAACGGGGCCATTGGCGGTATCATGTGCGGTTTTCCAACGCAATATCAGGAACCAGACTCATGCGCAGCGATTTATGCGGACAGGTAGACGAAACCAGACTCGGCCAACAGGTTGAATTATGCGGCTGGGTGGACAAGCGCCGGGATCATGGCGGGGTGATTTTTATCGACCTGCGCGACCACAGCGGCATTGTGCAGGTGGTGGTCGAGCCGGATAATGAAACAGCCTTTGCCATTGCCGACAAGGCCCGGTACGAATACTGCCTGCGTGTGCGTGGCACCGTCCGGCCCCGGCCCGAGGGGCAGGTTAACGAGCGGTTAGGCACCGGCGCCATCGAAGTGGTGGTGGACGACTATGAAGTGCTCAACCCGTCCAAACCCTTGCCGTTTATGCTGGACGAAGAAGCCGGTGAAGCCATTCGCCTTAAACACCGTTACCTGGATTTACGCCGCCCGCAGATGCAGCACAACATTCGCCTGCGTTCCCGCTTGACACGGGCACTGCGCAACCACCTGGATGAGCGCGATTTTCTCGACATTGAAACGCCGGTACTCACCAAGGCCACGCCCGAAGGCGCGCGCGATTTTCTGGTGCCGGCACGCGTCCAGCCAGGCAAGTTCTATGCCTTGCCGCAATCCCCGCAACTGTTCAAGCAGCTGCTGATGATGTCCGGCATGGACCGCTATTACCAGATTGCCCGCTGTTTTCGCGACGAAGACCTGCGCGCCGACCGCCAGCCGGAATTTACCCAGCTGGACATCGAGATGGCCTTTGTGGATCAGGAAGACGTGCTGGAAATGGCCGAAAACCTCATCCGTCACACTTTCAAAACCGTGCTGGATGTGGACTTGCCAAACCCATTCCCGCGCATGACCTGGGCTGAAGCCATGCGCCGCTACGGCTCAGACAAACCCGACCTGCGCAACCCGCTGGAACTGGTGGATATTGCCGATGCGGTCAAGGACAGTGAATTCAAGGTGTTTGCCATGCCTGCGGCCGATCCCAATGGCCGTGTAGTGGCTTTGAAGGTGCCAAAAGGTGGCGAGCGTTTTACCCGCAAACAGATAGACGATTACGCCCCGTTTGTGGCCCGTTACGGTGCCCGCGGCCTGGCCTGGATCAAGGTCAATGACAAGGCTCAGGGTCGCGACGGCTTGCAGTCCCCCATTGTCAAGTTTCTGGATGAAGCCGCCCTGACGGCCATTCTTGAAGCCACTGGAGCCGAGAATGGCGATCTGATTTTCTTTGGCGCCGGCGATGCCGATTCGGTGAGCCAGTACATGGGCGCCCTGCGCCTCAAGCTGGGCGAAGACCTGGACTTGCTGGAAGGCCAGTGGAAACCGTTGTGGGTTGTGGATTTCCCCATGTTTGAATACAACCAGGACGAAAAACGCTGGGACGCCTTGCACCACCCATTCACCGCACCGACCGGGGATGTGGAAAGCCTGCGTGCCAATCCGCAAGCGGCCTTGTCCAAGGGCTATGACATGGTCATGAACGGCGTGGAACTGGGCGGCGGTTCCATTCGTATCCACAACCCGGCCATGCAGCGCGCGGTGTTTGACTTGCTGGGCATTACGCCTGAGGAAGCCGAGCAGAAATTCGGCTTTTTGCTGGAAGCCCTCGAATACGGTGCACCGCCACACGGCGGCATTGCCTTTGGTCTGGATCGCCTGGCCACCCTCATGTGCGGCGTAGATTCCATTCGCGAAGTGATTGCTTTTCCCAAAACCGCCAGCGCCAGCTGTCCGCTGACAGAAGCGCCCTCACCGATTCCGGCCCAGCAGCTGGCCGAAGTGCATGTACAGGCGGTGCTGCCGGAAGAGGAAGAGCAGCCGAACCAGAACGAAGGCGACGCCAATGGCTGAAAAACCGGCATCAGAAGCGGTGGTGCTGGTGCATGGCTTGTGGATGCGGCCGTGGACCATGCAGGCACTGGCCAAGGCCTTGAAACAGGCCGGTTACCGGGTTTATGTCTTTGGCTACCCGACGGTGCGCCGTGACCTGGACAGCGTGGTTCGGCAACTGGCCGCTTTTGTAAATTCCCGACCGGAAGACGTGGTGCACCTGGTGGCGCATAGCATGGGTGGCACACTGAGCCTGCGGGCGCTCAAGGACATTCGCAAACCCGGTCGGCTGGTGATGTTGGGCTCACCCATACGCGGCTCGCAGGTGGCACAGCGGCTGCAAAAGCTGGGAGTGCACAAATGGCTGCTGGGTCATGCCACCGAGCCCTTGACCACGGGTGCTGCCACGCAGCGGCCTGCGCGCGATGCGGGTATGATTGCCGGCATTTGGCCGTGGGGCATCGGTAAGTTGGTCAAACGCTTTTCCGGCCCCAATGACGGCACGGTGTGGCTCGAAGAAACACAGGTTGACTGGCTCCAGCACCACATCACCGTCAACACCAATCACCTGGGGTTATTGAAAAACCACGAAGTGCAACGGGAAGTAGTGCACTTCCTGCAGCACGGCCATTTTTCTGGCGAGGGCAGAACTTCTACCGAGGCTCCTTAGAAAAGACCTGAGCTTTACACAGTTTTTCTCAGTCGGGCAATCGTTCTCAGGGCTTGCCGGAGTCATCAGCCAAGGAAGCTCTGATTGAATCTGGCGCGAGCAGATTGGAGTGTAAAATTGTTCAGTTCAAGGTGCAAACCGCACGCAATAGCAGGGCTATTGTGAAGGTTTGCAACGCAGAAATGGACGATTTTAAGCCGCAAGATGCCGTGTCACGATTCAATCAGAGCTTCCCTAAAGGGTTGCTGGCGCGGTTTTTCTGCTCCAGCAGTTTCAGTAACACCGGGTCCAGTGCCCTGAAAGCCTTCCTTTCGTTTTCACCAGCCTCATCCTGCGGCTGTTTCAGCCAGGTTTGCACGGCCTTTTCCTGATAGCGTTCAAAGCGTGCGTTGGCTTCGCGGATGGCAATTTGCTGGCGATAGAAACCCGCCAGCATGGCTCTATCCGGCAGGCGTTCGCTACCATAGAAAATGCCATGCACAGCGGGGTCGAACAGGAGTTTGTCGGTGATAAACACGCTGGCCATGGCCTGTACCAGTTGCCGATACAGGTGATACTTTCTGGCCGCGTCAAGCAAGGCTTGTTGAGTTTCGCTGCGCGCTTGCTGTTGTTCCAGCAGCAAGCCATAAAGGGTTTTCTGCACCGCACTGGTGTGTTCGATGAATTTTTCTTCCACCAGCAACCTGACGTCATCCAATGAGTTGCTGGCCAGAACTTTGACCCGTAAATCATCTGCCAGCCGGTCACGCCACTCTTCTCCGTCGGTCCAGTTATGCTTCACAATGGCATCGGCATTGGCGCGGGCCGCGGTCAGAAACGTGAGGCGATTGGGCAACAAGCCATGCGTGCCTTCAGGTAGTTGGGTGACAATCTGCTCGCCGAGAATGGGCAAAGGGCAGCTCAATTGCAACACCTTGTCATCGTTGCGACCAAACAGGTAGTGGTACTTTTGCAGCGACTGGATGCGGCGGGCAAACACCAGTTTGTCGTTATAAAAGCCTTTCAGACTCAAGGCCAGGTGGCCATAGTAATTGGCCACGGCCGGATTGCTCAAATGCGTTGGGCCGGCTTCGCGGTCTTCCCACCCCACGTCGTCGTAGCACAGGCGAATGGTGCCCAGGTTGAGCTGGTCGGCCAGCAACAGGTGATTGGGAAACAGGGCCAGCAAGGCCCGGCTGGGTTCCAGCTGACTGTGCACGCCACAGGTATTTTTGGGATCACAGGGACCAATCTGCAGGTTTTCGGGTCGATAATGCGAGGCCTGTTGCACGCTCCCGAGCAGGTCAATATCGCTGCCGGGTTTCAGGTGTTGCTGGCGGTATTCATCGGCCACAGCGGTGATCAGATGTTTGACGCGCTGCCACTGTGCCACCACCTGCGCCAATCGTCGTGCCAGGGTGGCGTGAATAGGCTGCTTCAGGCAGGCGTATCCCTTTTGCAGCTGCCAGCCGGTGCTAATGGGCCACTGTAAAAAGGCCGTTGGGTGATATTTTTCCAGGTACTGGGGCCAGCGCTCATTGAACCAGATCAGGCTTTCACTGCCCAGAAACCACTCGAACGGATTGGCCTTGCGCTGTTCTTCGGTGAGGCAGTCTTCCTGTGCCTCCATGGCATACAGGGTGTTGATGGTTTGCCAGGGGGGCAGTTCCAGTACCCGAGCCAGTGCCTCGTCGTCTTCCGGTGGGTTCAGGTTTCCCGCCATCTCATCGCTTTTGGCCAGCACCCCTGCCCAGTGGGCCAGGTCTTCCACGCAGCCGCTGTACTGGCGTTGTTCGATGGGTTCATCGGGCAAGGGCGTTTCTTCCTCGCTGATGTTCAGGCACACCTCCAGTTGCTGCTGCAGCAGGCGCCGAAACGGCTGGGCAAGGTAAGCGTGAATGTCCGGCAGCGAGAAAAACACCGCGGCCATGTGCTGTTGAAAGTCCACCGGTGGAGCCTGGTCGGGCTGTTTTAGTTGCTGAAAACTGCGTTCCAGCAATTCCGGCAGGCGCTCGTCGATACGCAGCATAATGTCGTGGTGAGCCACAAACCAGGTGTCGTTGTTTTCCACCAGCGGCTCCAGCCGCTTGCCCTCGGTTTTCAGCCAGTTGGCCAGGTAAGTGCGGGCCACGCTGAAGGCTTCCAGCCAGTTCAGGGCGGCGGCCAGCGGCTGTTGACGATCCTTGTTGAGTGTCAGCTGAATGAGCTTTTTCAGTAAGGCCCGTTGCATCAAGGGCAGCTGATGCTGGTGTTGATTGACCAGCAGGGCCAGATCGGCCAGGTGCTTTTCGCGCTCTGGCTGGCTGGTCCATTTCAGCAGCGCATCCCAAGGTGACGGATAATCGGTGGCCACAGACACAGGGGGCGATTCCAGAATCGGCCCAAAAACCTGTTGCCAATGCACGTGCGGGCGTTCCCGCATGGCCTGCAGAAAGCGGTCCCAGATGGCGGGCAATTGCAGGTAAATGTCCAGTTCATCGCGGCTGTCCAGTAAAGGCTTCAGCGGTGCCTGATTCAAATCCAGTGGCAGTAGGGTGCGTTGCCATTGATCCGTCGTCATGCCGTGAGTGTTGGCCGCCAGCACCAGGCCGGCCAGGGCGTGGGTGTCGATACCAAACAGGGGTTGCTGGCTTTTCTGAAGGCTCTCGGCCTCCACCCCGTCCAGTGCGTTTTGCCACAAAAAGGCCGCCTGCGATTCATCCACGAAGGAATCCAGAATCTTGTGCGCGGTGCGCGTCAGGGCCACCGCGCCGTGCAGTCCGTATTCCGTGCGCAGGGCGTGCGCCACCTGCAGTCCAGAGACCTCAATGGGCTGCGCTGGCGGCTTGGTTCCGGTAGTGGATTTTTGCGCGGCAGGCGGGATGGACTCTGCCTCGACAACCAGGGCAAACAAGACGCACAGCACAAACAAGTAAAGACGGGGCATGGAAGACCGAAGGGTAAAAAATCGATTATACACAATCGCCCCAGGCGCAATGCCAACCAGTGGTGGACAGAAGGCAGAAGGTCTCTTTTGTTCCTTGAGCCGGGTTAATGGGAGTGAGTTTTTCCCATAAAAAAACCCCGGCAGCGCCGGGGTTTTTTTATTGATGACGGAAAGGGCTTAGAAGGTTTTTCTCACCTGGACGCCAATGGTGCGCGGCTGGTTGGTGAGGTAACCTACACGGGCCAGCGAGCCACGTTCCTGATCCAACGCCAGGCGTGCTTCCTCGTCGGTGAGGTTGTTGATGTACAAAGCCACGTCCCAGTTGTCCTTGCGGAAGCCCAGGCGGGTATTGACCAGGGTATAGGACGGCAGTTCCGGATCAAAGGTAAAAGTGGTCTGGCTGGGATCGCCCAGTGGGTACACTGTCAGATCCACGGTGCCAAAGCCTTCGGCCTGATCGCCAATCTGGGTATAACGCGAACCCACGTAGCTGATGGTGCCGCTGAAATAGCCGTCCCAGCCGTTGTCCATGGGCCAGTAATACACGCCATTGGCGGAAAACTGCACCTTCGGTGTGGTGGGCAGTCGGTTGCCTTCCTTGATACCGGCCAGCACCCGGGTGTTGCCGTCAGCGTCCGTCGAAGTGACGGTGGAGTCC
>WGBZ01000125.1 GCA_015494035.1 Lysobacterales bacterium
ACCTTGAGCCGGTCAAAACCATTTTCCTGCAGGTCAACTACGCCAAGGCCGAAGAATTGGCCAGCCTCTTGCAGGGAGGTTCAACCGGTGAAGGGGATTCCGGCGGCGGTCAGTCGCTATTGTCTGAACGTGGTAGTGTGGCCTACGACGAACGGACAAATACCCTGCTGATTTCCGACATTCCGTCTCGGCTTAAAATGGTCGAGGAACTGGTCAAGCGACTGGATCGCCCGGTGGAGCAAGTGCAGATTGAATCTCGGATTGTGATTGCCTCGGACAAATTCGGTGAAGAGCTGGGTGTGCGCTTTGGTGTCACCGGTGCCCAGGAAGACAGCAATGGTAATATTCTCAGCATGGGTGGCTCGCTGGAAGGTCTCGACCGCCTCAATAATGCCGCCTTGATCAACCGCCTTTCAGGCAGTGATGGCAGTGGTTTACCAAATTTTGACCCCGATTATTCCGACCCGGGAAACCACATTCAGGGTGCGCCACTGGGTGAACGTCTGAATGTTAACCTGCCTTCTTCTTCCAACGCCGCCAAATGGGCCTGGAGTATTCTGGCTTCGGATTATTTGCTGGACCTGGAACTGTCTGCCCTGGAAACCGAAGGCAAGGGTGAAGTAATTTCCACGCCGCGTGTGATCACCACCAATCAGAAAGAAGCTGTAATCCAGAAGGGCGTTGAAATTCCTTATGAACAATCCACCTCCAGTGGCGCTACTTCGGTGCAGTTTAAAAAGGCCGTGCTGGAATTGCGGGTCACGCCCCTGATTACACCGGATGATCGCATCGACCTGACCCTCAAGGTCAGTAAAGATTCTGTTGGCCAGCTGGTGCCCACTTCCCGTGGTGGCACTGTGCCGAGCATTGATACGCGTTCCATAGAAACGCGACTCTTGATTGAAAATGGCCAGACGGTGGTTCTCGGTGGCGTCTATGAACACGAACGCCGTTCTGATCGCAGCAAGGTTCCGTTTCTTGGAGATCTGCCGGCCATAGGCACTTTGTTCAGAAACAAGAAAATCTCCAATGACAAGGCCGAGTTGCTAATTTTTGTCACCCCTACCATTATCAAGCAGAACTTCTAATGAATCATCTTGACAGCGAGCAAACGAGGAATCCCATGTTGAACGCAAGCAAACAGTTAATCACGCTACTGGTCGCCTTACTTTTATTGGCTTCCTGTGGCGGTGGCAGTGGCTCGGCGCCTTCGGCGACCAATCGTCAGAATCTTAAAATTACATTCAATGCCAACAAAACCTCGTTGCCAACGAATGATTTTGACCACCCGATCACCTTGGATTCACCTTACGTAGCGCAGGTGAATGTGCGTGTGACCTTTGCCAGTGGGACGCCGGTTCCCGATGGCACTGTGGTCAGTTTTCGTACTTCAGATGCGCTGATC
The DNA here is from genome assembly GCA_015494035.1 of Lysobacterales bacterium. Classification (GTDB taxonomy): domain Bacteria; phylum Pseudomonadota; class Gammaproteobacteria; order Xanthomonadales; family Marinicellaceae; genus S144-45. The sequence goes on from WGBZ01000125.1 coordinate 1,406, forward strand.
GCACCGGTTTCCACCCTTGATGACCCGGAAACCACCGATGTGAACGAGTTTGCCACCTATTTCGGTAGTATTACCAATGAGTCCTCTGGCGGTCTGGCGACTTTTTTTGTGCACAGCCGCAAAACACCCGGTACGGTCACACTGACCGCTTCGGCGACTGACCCGAACAGCGGCCGAACCACCTCAGCCAGCATGAATTTCACCATTGAGCAGGGTTCTGGCGGCACCGCACCGTTGACCATTAATCCCGACAAGACCCAGATTTCGGTCAACAGTCAGGGCGTGCCCTGGTTCCCCGGGTCGCCCTATGTGATTCAGGCAAACATTAATTTTGTGGATGCCGCAGGCAACCCGGTGACAGTGACCACGGATTCAGAAACACCGCTGAATGCCAGCGTTTCTCCCGTTTCCCTGGCCTGTATCCGCCGCCTGGACGACCTGTCAACCGAAGAAGATGAATCAGCCTTATGCCTTGCCAGCACGCCATTTGGCGTTTCAGCAGGTCAGGGGGTGTTGTATATTGAATCAGGTACCATCCCCGGCACTGGTACACTCAATATTACCGGTACTGATCCCAGCAACAATCAACCGGTTTCCGCCACGCTGACTTTCGAGGTGGTGGACAGCAGTGTGACAGGTGTCCCCAATAACATCTCCGTGACCAACTCTGGACAGCCCATTTATGTTCAAGGTTCCGGTGGCAATACCACGGCTCCAGTGAGTGTTCTGGTGACCGATGGCAGCGTGCCGGTTGCTGATCCGGTCAGTGGAGGCAATCGCTGGAACAATGTCCAGTTTACTTTGAACACGCAACAGACTGCCTCGGGTGAAGAACTCTCTGGAGTGAATGCCCAGGGTCAGACCGTTAGCGGCACCCAGATCAGCCTGGCCACGACTTCCGGGGCTGTCAATGCCCTGCTACGCAGTGGCAACAACCCGAACATCGTCACAGTAACGGCCACCGCCGATCGCGCAGACAATAACGTGGATAATGGCATCCAGGATCCCATTACGGCCACGGGCACCTATACCATCAGTGACGGGCGCATCTGGGCCATCGACATCACCGGCCCGGACACCAACGCCCTGCTGGTTAACCGGGTCAACCCGGACGTTCAATTGGAAGATGCCAATAACATTGACCCAGACGGTACGTATTCCCTCATTATCAGCGCTACTGCTGTGGACAAGGGCGGCAATCCGGCCTTGCCCGGCCAGGTGCTGCACTTTGGTTTGATTGACAGCCCATTGCTGGGTTATCCCCAGGCTGGGTCTGGTGTGTTCGCTATTTCAGGCAACAATGGTGACCCGCAGGAAGGCGGCTTTCTCTTCAGCCAGAATAACGTGGACTTTATCACCACTGCAGGTGGCGTTCAGCCGGGTGATACCTTGATTGTGTTTGGCGAAGAGTCGCCGGGTAATGAAGACCTGGAAACAGCCGCTTCAGTACAGAGCGTTAACTCATCCACAACCCTGACCATTGCAGAACGATTCAATTATAACGACGCCACCGGCACTGTCCGCAATGATGGACCGGTCTTGCCTTTTGTTGTGGGTCGAGCCGTGGACGGTTCAGTGAGTGCCACAGCCACCACCGACAATAATGGTGTGGCCACCACCAAAATCACCTACCCGGTTTCCAAACTGGGTAAACTGGCGGCCATTTATGCCGAAGGCACTGGTGCGCCGGCAAACGGCCACGCACGCACGGTGACCGATGCAGAAATTATTGCCTATCCGGGTATTTCACAATTCGGTGACAACACGGCTGGACTGGTCGTCTTCCCCAATGTTGGACCGGGCAATGCCAGTACCAGTGTCACCGTCTGTGCCTACGATGCTCTGGGCAGTGCATTGGCCGGCGTGACAGTCAACTTCGCCTACGTGGGCCCGTCAGGCACAGGCACCATTGATGGCCAGACCGGTTCTGGAAGCTTCACCAATCCCACTGATGGCAGCGGCTGCACCAGCGGTCAGGTTTCTACCACAGGCATTGACCCGACCCTGGGTGAGGAGCATGGCTTTAATTTCTTTGCTGGAGGCTTGAATTGTCTGAACCCCGGCGGAGACACTGTGTGCATGTTGCTGTTGGCCAGTGATCAGGCGCGCCTGGTGGCCAACCCATCCGTGTTGTTTGGTGATCAGTCAGGTACCACTGTGACCCTGACGCTATATGGCTCGGACGGTTCACCGCAAGCAGGTATTGCCATTAACGGCTCTTGCACCGCCAATGCGCCGTTCAGTGCCACGACAACTCAACCGCCGGTCACCAATGCCGCCGGTCAAACGGCAGCTGCGGTTACTGCGGATGTGAGTATTCTGGGACAACCAGCAGGATACGCAGAGTGCACTTACACAGCTGCCACCGGTCAATCAGTCACTGTGCCGATTCAGGGCATTGACTGCAATGGAGTCAGTCCTTTGCCGCCTGGTTGTACCTGATTCTAATAACAACCTACTAATCACTAAAAAACCCCGCGAGTCGGGGTTTTTTAGTGATTAGTCAAGGCGGACAATCGGTGTCAGGGGATTGAGCATTAACGAAGAATAATCAGAAACTCCACCTGCTCGTTATTTTTGTCTATGCGGGTCATGTTGCAGTCATACAGTGTATCGGCGTCAGTGGCAAAGGAGCAAACGAGACTGTCCCGATCAACCAGCTTGTCCAGACGGGTTCCGTTCACCGGCGACAAGTGGCTGGAATTGGGTTCCTTGTCATAGAAAGAAAGCACTTTGCTCAAGGGCTGCCCAAGCAGGCGGGTGTTTTCCCCGATGACTTTCTTGGCGTGCTTGTTAAAGAAAGCAATCCGGTTATCTGGATTCACCCCCAGGATAACATCGTGCACCGACTGCAGTACATGCAACAGTTCCTGCTTGCTTTGCAGCAAACCTTTCTGGGCTTTGACGTGACGGGCCAGCGATGCAATGCGAGCGAGGAAAAGCTCCTTGGCTTCGTTTTTGAACATGCATTCAATGGCACCGGATTCCAGCGCCGACTTGATCACGTCATCGCGATAGGTGGCTGTCAGCAAGGCAATCTGTAAATGCCCGTTTTTGTCCAGTTGCCTTAACAACGAGCAGAGCTTATCCCCATTGGTGTCTGGCAGGTAATAATCCACAATAGCCAGGTCATAAGGATTCTTTTTGGCCAGCTTCAGGGCTTCCAGTGCATTCCTGGCCACATCAACGGCATAGCCGTTTTCAAGCAACATTTTCTGATACGCGAATCTGACGCTGTAGGAATCATCAACAAACAGAATGCGGATGGACTCAGATTCTGGCCGCGTGCCGGGGCCTGAATCGTTCTGCAGCGCCTGTTCCAGCATCGCCGGCAACCGGGAAAAATCGGACCAGTTAAGAAATCCGGCAGGCGACGGATCCACTGATCGCAACCCCTTGGGGTTATCGGTAATGACAATCACCGGGATATGTTTATGACTTTGACTCAGCTGCCGCAGGAATGCCGTGACAGCGGCTGTGTTATTGGCGTTTGAACCAATCACCACAGCGTTGACTTTGTCGAAGGCTTTTCTGCTTTTTGGCAGTGCCGGAAAACGCGGAATGGCGCGCAGGGACTTCATGCCGCCGGCCAGCAGGGTTTGTTTCAGTAGCTGGCTGAAAGTGGCTGACTTCTCGATGATCAGGATGTTGGGTTGACTGGTTTTCACGTCCGGACGCAGGTCTTGGTTTGCCCGCATGGTGCAATAGGCCATGGCATTATTCAAGAATTTTCTTCTGGCTTTTGAGAACAGGTTATTTTTCAGCGATAACTGGTGTGATGAGCCGATGGTTTGGCGGTGTATAATTGGCCAGAACAATTCACTATCAGGAACCACTTACGCATGAACCGTTATTTCCCGCTGGTTCGCCCTCGTCGGCTCCGCTCCAGTCAGGCCCTGCGCCGGATGACACAGGAAAACCAGCTATTGCCGCAAGATTTGATCTGGCCGGTGTTTGTGCTGGAAGGTCACCAGCGTCAGGAGCCCATTGCGTCCATGCCAGGTGTCCACCGATTGTCGGTGGATCTGCTACTTGAGCGATTGAAACCCCTCCATGCACACGGGTTGCAAGCCGTGGCGATTTTCCCGGTGGTGGAGCAAAGCAAAAAATCCGAACAAGCGGCTGAGGCCTGGAATCCTGACGGCTTGGTGCAACGGTGCGTACGCCAACTCAAGGAGGCGCTGCCGGAACTGGCGGTGATCACCGATGTGGCACTGGATCCTTTCACTTCCCATGGGCAGGACGGCATCATTGATGAAAGCGGTTATGTGCTAAACGACGTTACTACCGAAGCCCTGGTCAGGCAAGCCTTGTCCCATGCCGAGGCTGGCGCTGACGTGGTCGCGCCTTCAGACATGATGGATGGCCGCATAGGCCAGATTCGGCGTGCACTGGAACAACACGGTTACGTGAATACGGCCATACTGGCCTATTCAGCCAAGTACGCCAGCTGTTTCTATGGCCCGTTCCGTGAGGCAGTGGGCTCATCCACCAACCTTGGCTCGGGCGACAAACGCACCTATCAGATGGACCCGGCCAATGCCCGCGAAGCGCTCAAGGAGGTGGCACTGGACATTGCCGAAGGGGCTGATCTGGTCATGGTTAAGCCGGGCTTGCCCTACCTGGATATCATTCGCCAGACCCGGGACAATTTTGATGTGCCGGTGGCCGCATATCAGGTCAGTGGCGAATACGCCATGCTGCAAAGTGCCATCGACAATGGCTTTCTGGCCGAAAAGCCGGCCATTCTGGAATCCTTGCTGTGTTTCAAGCGCGCCGGGGCCGATCTGATCCTGAGCTATTACGCGGACCGCGTAATCAACTGGCTCAATGATCAGCCAGCGGCCAATGGCCAGTAAGTCCGTCGCCAAGGTCCCTGTGGCACCGTTCAAGTTGGCCCTTTTTGGCCGGCCAGTGGCCCATTCCCTGTCGCCGCAAATCCACCGGGACTTTGCCAGCCAGCATGGCTTGGCCATTGAGTATGGTCTGGAAAGCTGCACCGACTCGGCATTTTCTGCTCGCCTGAAACGGTTTTTCGCCCGGGGTGGTCATGGCGCCAATGTCACCTTGCCTTTCAAGGCCCAGGCGGCTGACTGTGTGGATGAACTGCGTGAAGAAGCCGCGCTCAGCGGGGTGGCCAACACCATTTCCGTGGATGAGCATGGCCGATTAGTGGGGCACAACACGGACGGCAGCGGTTTTGTCCGTGACCTCAAACAGCGCCAGCAATTCAGTCTGAATAAAGCGAGCGTGCTGGTCATCGGTGCTGGAGGCGCGGCGTGCGGCATTATTCCTTCGCTATTGGCCGAAAATCCAGCCCGCTTGCTGGTGGCCAATCGCAGCGCGGGCCGCTTGCAGGCTTTGCAGCAGCGCTTTGCTGAGGTGGAAGCCGTGCCGTTGGAAAAGCTCACGGATTTGCCCGGCTGTGATCTGGTGATTAATGCGACTTCACTGGGGCATCAGGGCCTGTCTCCACCGCTGCATAAAAACCTGTTCGCGCCAGAGGCACTGGCCTACGACCTCAGTTATGGGCCGGCGGCACAGCCTTTTCTGGCAGCCAGCAGGCAATTGGGCGTGGGCACGGCAGTGGATGGTCTGGGCATGTTGGTAGAGCAGGCCGCCCTGGCGTTTTCCCTCTGGTTTGAACGGCCCGTCAGTACCGAGGGCATTTACCAGCAGCTCTTTTCGGGGCTGAATCAGCATAGTCAGCCAGGCTAGTCCCAACCACCACGTTAATAATAGTCAGGCTGATGTTTTAGCGGGCCTGGTTGGCGTTTTTGCGGTGGAGTTTTTCTTTTTTGCGGTCTGGCCTGCGCCGGAACCATCGGTTTTATTTCTGTTGCCGGATTCACTCGGTTTTGGCTGATCGGTTTTTTCCTTGTAGTCGCACAAGTCGCGAATCACGCATTCGGCGCAGTTGGGTTTACGTGCCTTGCACACGTAGCGGCCATGCAGAATCAGCCAGTGATGCGCGTCTTTTTTGAATTCTGCCGGCACCACCTTCAGCAGCTTTTTTTCCACTGCCAGCGGCGTCTTGCCTTTGGCCAGCCCGGTGCGGTTGCTGACGCGGAAAATGTGCGTATCAACGGCGATGGTGGACTCACCAAAAGCGGTGTTCAGCACCACATTGGCCGTTTTGCGACCTACGCCAGGTAAGGATTCCAGGGCTTCGCGATCACGCGGTACCTCGCCGTTGTATTTTTCTTCCAGAATTTGTGCGGTCTTGATCAGGTTTTTGGCCTTGGTGTTGAAAAGGCCAATGGTCTTGATGTATTCCTTCAGGCCTTCTTCCCCCAGGGCCAGCAATTTTTTTGGCGTGTTGGCGACCTTGAACAGCCGGCGCGT
>WGBZ01000126.1 GCA_015494035.1 Lysobacterales bacterium
ACCGTGGCCATTTGCGAAGGTTCTTCGTTGATCCGGCTCAGGTTGACGATGGGGTGCCAGGCCCCGTACAGCGCTGGCCGGATGAGCGAGTTCATGCCCGTATCCAGACCGACGTAAGTGGTTTCACCTTTCCATTTTATTTGGGTCACCCGGCTTAACAGCACACCGGCATTGGCCACCAGGTAGCGGCCCGGTTCGATCCAGAATTCGATGCCGGGCAGGTTCTTTTTGTGCCGCAGCAACATGTTATCCAGCGCCTTGAGGTTCAAACCGGCATCGGCCGGGTTTTCCTTGATGCCCAGTCCACCGCCGATGTCCATGACCCGGACGTGCGGAAACCGGTGTCGCTGCTGGCTCAGAAAGGTCAGCACCCGATCCCAGTTTTCGTAGTTGAGGATGCCGCTGCCGCTGTGGGCATGCAGGCCTCGCACGCGGATGTCATGTTTGCGGCACAGGGCCGCGGCGATGTCGAGTTCATCGGCGCTGATGCCGAACTTGGAGGATTCGCCCGCGGTGCGCACGTAACGGTGGTGGCCTTCCCCGTGGCCCGGGTCCAGGCGCAGGAAAATGTCGCGATCGTGCAGGAGTTCCACCCATTCGCGCAACGCGTAGAGGTTGTCAATAGTGACGGTGACGCCCTGGTCAAACGCCCACCAGTATTCATTCTGCCTGGCAAAATTGGGCGTAAAGAGGACGTCCAGCTCTTCCAGATCACCCCACATTTCCTTGAGCCGCAGCAGCTCGCCGGGGGAGACGGTTTCAAAGCCCACGCCGTTACGGTGCATGGTGGAAAGAATATCAGTGCTGGGGTTGGCCTTGACCGCGTAGAGGATTTTATCCACTGCCTGCAGGGATTTGAGGGATTCGATCTGCTCGATGATAGTGGATTCGTCGTACACGTACACCGGACTGTGGGCGCGGCCGATGTCCAGCAACAGCAAGCGATTTTTAAGCCACCAGGGTGGTTCCTCGTCCTGTGTGGGCAGCAGTTTTTCGGTCAGCTCTTCCCAGGTGGGGCCGAATTCACCCTGGCTGAAACCGGCAATCAGGCTTTCGTGCATGGCCTTGACCAGTTTGTCGGCCTGATCTTCATCCACCACCAGCGTCAGGTTCAGGTCATTGGAGGACTGGGTGGTGAGGTAAACGCGGCTTTCGGCCAGTTGCGCCATCAGCGGGGCAATTTTGTGCAGCAGGGCGCGGATGCGGTGGCCCACCAGCGTGACGGCGGAGCAGTTGCGAATCACCCGCACATCGCCTAACTCGGCCAGTTGTTGTTCCAGGGCTTCCAGGGTGGCCGGTTCGATCACGTTGTCAGCCTTGTCCAGCGACACGGTGACGTTGGTCTGGGCGGTGGAAACCAGGTCAACCGACAGGCCCAGTTGCCGGAAAATGGCAAAGACATTCGCCAGGTAGCCGGCCTGATGCCACATGTCGATGGAGTCGATGGAAATCAGTGTGATGCCATGGCGGGCATTGATGGCGCGGACCTGGGGCTTGTTCTTGTCGGTGTTGTGGTGCAGCGTGGTAAAGGGCGACTGCGGGTCGTTGCTGTGGTGTATCTCCAGCGGAATGTGGTGTTTTTCCACCGGCAGAATACAGCGCGGGTGCAGCACCTTGCCCCCGGAGGCGGCGATTTCCCGGGCTTCCTGATAATCCAGCTCAGTGAGCAGTCGGGCGGTGGGAATCACGCGCGGATTGGCCGTGAAGATACCGTGCACATCGGTCCATATTTCCAGTTTGGCAGCCTGCAGCGCCACCGCCAGGTGGGCCGCCGAGGTGTCGGAACCGCCACGCCCAAGCAGCACTGTACGCCCGGCTTCATCGCGCAGGAAAAATCCCGGCATCAGTACCACGCGGTTATTCAGTCGCTGTTGCAAGGCTGGGTCGGGCTGGCTGCGGCAGTTGGCTGTCAGGGCGCGGGAGCGTTCATTGCGGCGATCATCACCCTGGCTGACAAAACAGCGGCGTGGGTCCAGAGACACCAGCGGCAGTTGCTCGCTGAGAAACGGCAGCGCGGCGGCGTGGGTCAGCTGTTCGCCCAGGGCCAGGATTTCAGCGCGTTCGTAGGGTGAGAAGCTTTCCTGGCCCAGGTGTGTCTCCAGGGGTTGCAGCAACGCTTCGATCTGGTTGAAGTCTGCGCCCAATTCATCGCTCAGCTGCCTGGCACTGGCGCGGATGGCATCCAGGTTTTCCCGGCTGGGGTGCTGCAGAAAGTCGTCCAGCAGGTTGGTGAGGCCGCTTTTGGCCGAATGCACCACGGCCACGTTATGGCCCTGTTTTTGACGTTCCTTGACCAGGTCGGCGATGGTTTGCCAGCGTTGGCGGTTGGCGACACTGGTGCCACCGAATTTAAGCACGATCCAGGGTTTTTCCTGTGTCATCGGGCATCCTTGATTTTGGCTGTTCAAGCCTGCATGATAAGCCAATCACCTCGCGGTATAAACCCAAAATACACAATTTACTTGCCGGGCCGGCAGGCGTGGCTTGATATAATCAGAGTCAGTTCAAAAAACGGCTTTTAGGGAAGTTCTGATTGATTCGTGACACGGCATCTTGCGGCGTCAAATTGTCCATTTCTGCGTTGCAAACCTTCACAATAGCTTGGCTATTGCGTGCGGTTTGCGCCTTGAACTGAACAGTTTTACGCGACAATCTGTTCGCACCAGATTCAATCAGAGCTTTCTTAGGTGTCCCCAACCGGCTTCGATTATTAATTTTCAGCGAGAAAACACCATGAGCGAACACACCAAACGCACAAACCTGACCGCCCTGGTGACTGGCGGCAGTTCCGGCATTGGCGCGGCGCTGGTGGCGGAACTGGTGGCACGAGGTTTGCGCG
>WGBZ01000127.1 GCA_015494035.1 Lysobacterales bacterium
GGCAATTTCTGACAGGTCGCGCAGAAACTCGCGCGAATCATCGCTCAGGCGTTTTTCGCTTTTCAGGCCGCCCATGGCCAGGCCGGAGAGGAAGGCATTGACCCAGGCGGACAGGGCCGCCACCCGTTCCCCAAGTTCGCCCTCATCGGGCAGCAGCAAGTCAAAACTGAAGTCGTCGCGCTGAAGACGGGCCCTGGACATATCAAAGAAGGCATCCAGCACGGTGCTCAAGCCTTCGCCGGGATGCGCATCAAAACCGTAGTCTTGCAGGATCATCTGCCGCCATTGTGGTGCCGACAATTGTGGATTAACCAGGAGCTGTCCGGTGACGTTGCCGTGCATTTCCGCCGGACTGGCCAGCAGATTGTTGTCTTTCAGGTGTTTTTGCAAAGCGCCATAGGGAATGACGGTGTTGCCAGTATCGGTGGCGCTCATGGTTTGTCCTTTTGTATCAGTGGTTGTTTGTTATCGTGGCAAGCAGGCGAGTGGCCAGAAGGGTATTTTCACCGATTGCATGGCTTTTGAAAAGTCATCTTGTTCAGTTCGCCATTGGCAGACTCCAAGAGATGACCAGCACTTCGGTGCCAGGGTTGGTTCCGGCAAATCCGCCATTGGAGATATGAAAGAGCGCAAGACCCAGTCGTGAATTGTGATGTGTGCGATAGGCCAGTTCAACCCCGGTACGAAATTCCAGTGAGCTTCCCAGGTCGAGTTCGTCTGACACCTGAAACAGTCCCAGACCAAAGCTCGGGCTCAGCACCCATTGCGGGTTGAGCCAGAAATCGTGTTGAACGCCGGTATAAAGAAAAGAGGCGCCATTTTGCGCCCGGGCATAGCCAAAGACTGGGTTCACTGCCCAGCGTGAAATGGGTCGCCCCCGATATTCGAGGCCATAGCGTGTGGCACCAGACAGACCATCCAGGATACCCACCTGGCCCGCTGTGAAGTTTAGCATGCCGGAGGCGGCATGGGCAGACCAGGTAAAACTCAGCAAGGCTGTCATGAGCATTGATTTGATTAGGCTACAGTACCGATTCATAAGCTTTTTCATCACTTCCTCGTCTTAAGCAGAAAAATGTATCAGCAAGAGCGGGTGATCTGGCAAACCTGAAAAAAGAGGCTCAGGCATGATCGCCGCGTTTGTTTAATGAAGTGTCAGCAAACTTAGAAAGTTGAAATGAACACTTTCTGACACAAAAACTGGAAAATACGCAGCGGTTTGTGTGGATACTCAATGGCTTGGGCGGCTTTTTTCATTTGCTGGTTGACCTTGGCCCGGCATCCTTTTATATTGGGCGGCATGGATAATCAGACACAAGCGCCTCTGGCAGACCTGCAAGCCATCAACACGGCGGTGGAGCAGCTTCTGGCTCACCTGCAGGCCCTGAAAGGGGAAAACGAGGTGCTGAAACAGCGCATGGACGCACTGCTGGCCGAAAAATCCCAGTTGATGCAAAAGAACGATCAGGCCAGAACCCGCCTGGAAGCCATGATCAACCGTCTGAAAATGCTGGAGCAGTCCGCATGAGCCAGCAGAAAGTCACCGTCAGAATTCTCGACCGCGATTACCATTTTGCCTGCAGTGACGAAGAGCGTCCGTCGCTGATTCAGGCTGCCGAGCACCTGGACACCACCATGCGCGAGATCAAGGCCGGCAACTCCACCCTGGTGCCGGAGCAGGTGGCCATCATGGCGGCGTTGAACATCAGCCACGACCTAATGCAATGCCGCAATTCCAATCAGATCTACTCCGGATCGGTGTCGCAACAAATTCACGATTTGCGCCAAACGCTGGAAGCGGCACTGAAAGAAAACGCTTCTGACCTCTCGGCCTGAAATCGCTCATTGCGCGGTGGCGGATTCTTGCTGCATGGCCAATTGCCAGGGAAGCGAGTTCATGATTCGATCAGAGCTTCCCTGGGAAGCCCTGATCGAATCGTGACACGGCATCTTGTGGCGTAAAATCGTCCATTTCTGCGTTGCAAACCTTCACAATAGCTTGCTATTGCGTGCGGCTTGCGCCTTGAACTGAACAATTTTTCACGACAATCTGTTCGCGCCAGATTCAATCAGAGCTTCCTTAATAACTTGAATTTAACGCCGGCGAGCGTATAATCAAATCACGGGTGTTAACTGCGGCAATCGACAGCGAATCCGTATATACCTTGGCCCTAATATCGACCTTAATGGATGACAGAACCGGTTTTCAGTGTGCAAGCCCGTCCACGAACGGGAAGCCTGCGAAACCGGGAGTTATCCGCCCTGGAACGCTGGTTCCAAGGTCACCGATTCGCACCGATGCATGTGGTTAACACCTCAATTTATTTCTGTCATTTCTCTGCGGCCTGTTCCAGGCTGGCTCCGCTCTTGAATGTGCTTTCTGGCCCTGTTTGCCCAAGACCAATCTCTTGCCTGTTATCACCCTGATGGACAAAACCGCCATTCGCCGGCACCTGCGTGCGTTGCGGCAACAACTGAGCGCAGAACAACGACACGAAGCCAGTGACGCGCTGGTGCATAGGCTGCTTGAAGCGCCACTGATTCGGCAGGCTGGCGTGATTGCGCTTTATGTCCCAACTGATGGCGAGGTGGACCCGCGTGGCTTGATGGAGCGCTTGCCAGGCAAAACCTGGGTTTTTCCGCGCGTGGAATCCGTGCCACAACGACTCATGCATTTTTACCCGGTTGCCGATGCCTGTGAGCTGCGCGAGGGGGCATACGGTATTCTGGAGCCCGCTACCACAGGTCAGCCTTGGGATGATCGCATAGTTGTGGTCATCACACCCCTGGTGGCATTTGATGCCCAGGGTTTTCGACTGGGCATGGGCGGCGGCTTTTACGACCGATTTTTCGCCCGTCAGCCAGGAGCATGGCGTGTTGGTATTGGTCATGCGTTTCAACAAGTGGACAAGGTACCGACGCAAGCATGGGACATGCCATTGCATCGGGCGGTGACTGATGCTGGTGAAGTAGTGTTCTCTCCGCCAACACCGGGACCGGCTTGACCCGGGCCCGAGGATAACGTCAAATAGTACCCGGTGGCAGTGCCCGTTGACACAGCGCGGCTCACAGGTCATTTCATCTGTGCCAATCCACCACGCTAATCCACGACACAAAACACAAAAAACACAAAGCGGAGCAGGCATGAACTACTGGCTGATGAAGTCCGAACCCAACGAATACAGCATTGACGACCTGGCGACAGAAACCAAGGGCTACGAGCAC
>WGBZ01000128.1 GCA_015494035.1 Lysobacterales bacterium
TACAAAGCCCGTGAAAGATACCACAAGCACGACCCAAAAACCCGGGGATTTGCCCGGCGGCAGCGCTGCTGCACCCATGCTGGTGGTGGCGGTGTCCTCCCGAACCCTGTTTGACCTGAGTGAGTCACACCGGATTTTTCTGCAGGAAGGGGTGGAAGCTTATCGCAAGTACCAGCTGGCCCATGAAAATGAACCCCTGGCCAGGGGCACGGCCTTCGGGTTGGTGGAAAAGCTGCTCAATATCCGCCATCCACAGACCGGTCAAGCACTGGTGGAAGTGGTGCTGGTTTCACGCAATTCCGGAGATACGGGTTTGCGTGTTTTCAATTCCATTGAACATTACGGGTTGCCTATTGAGCGGGCGGCTTTTACCAATGGCGAGTCGCCCTACCAGTACTTGTCCGCTTTTGGCGCCCACCTGTTTTTGTCGGCGCACAATGAAGACGTGGAAAAGGCACTGCAAGCCGGCTACGCCGCGGCGCATTTGAAAAACCAGCCTGCCGAGGCAGCATCCGGTGGCGATCAGGTGCGAATTGCCTTTGATGGCGATGCGGTGCTGTTTTCCGATGAGTCGGAACAGGTTTACAAAAGTCAGGGGCTGGAAGCGTTCAAGGCCAATGAGCACAAACTGGCCAACAAGCCATTGCCCGGTGGCCCCTTCAAACCCTTTTTACAGGCTTTGCACCGGCTGCAGGCGGTTTTTCCTGCCGACAGTTCGCCCATTCGCACGGCGCTGGTGACGGCCCGTTCCGCGCCTTCCCACAAGCGGGTGATTCTGACCTTGCGGCAGTGGGACATTCGCATCGATGAAGCCCTGTTTCTGGGTGGGCGCGAGAAAGGCGAATTCCTCGAGGCGTTCATGGCTGACATTTTCTTTGATGATCAGCTGGTTCACATTCATTCGGCCAGTGGCAAGGTGCCTTCCGGGCACGTGCCCTATGGCGTGGCCAACCGGGCACCGGAAAGTGCCGATGGAGACGAAACGGGCTCAAAATAATTGCCCACTGTTCAGGTGTCTTCGCTGTGGCTAGGTCGATCGTTGCTCAATGGCTCAGATTGAAACCACCAAAAAAGCCGGTCTTGCCGGCTTTTTTGGTTCGGATTTGACAAGATGCGCGGTTTACTTTTCTAGTTTGCCGACCACCCAGCCTAGAATCGGGCCGGATATCACGTAAGCAATCAGCATATCAATGGCCCACCAGATCCAGATTTTGGCCGGCAGGTTAAACACGCCGGACCAGGCCGCCATCATCATGGCGGTGATGACCCACATAAGCAGGCCGAACTTGAGACCCTTGAGCCAGTCCGGGCCGGTAAAAACGGGCCGCAACCAGACAAAGATCACGGTCTGGAGGAAGGCACTGATCACCGCCACGGTGATCCAATAAGGCATCAAGGCGGCCATGTCCGGTGGCTCCCGGGTCAATTCCGGCCGCCAGAACTGGCTGGTTGCATGGTAGGCTTCGGCCAGAATGCCTTCGTGTATCCAGGCGCCGGTGACAAACATGCCGAGTAACTGCTGCACCACAAAAAAGGCGAGCGTGCCGGCGATAATGGTCTTGATTTTCATGGGGTTCCCCTGTTGAAGATGGTTGTTATGGTATTGACGGATCACGTTTTTCTGGCACTGAGGTTTTTTCGATCCATTGTTGCCACGGTGATTCGTGAGTCGTATCTTGCCATTGCCTAACGGTCAATGCAAACGCGAGTCATTTCACGACTGAGGAGGAGTCAGGATAAATCAAAGAGGCAAAAAACACCGGCAAGACCGGCGTTTGATGCAGACACTATTTTTGTTGAACATCATTCAGGCGCGTTCTTGGGTGGAATGCCATTGCTTAAAAGGGGAGTTTCAGGTCCGGTTTTAATTTCAGCAGTTGGGTGCGGAATTCCTCCTGAATGCGTTTGAGGCTCTCTTCGTTGTCGGCGTCGAAACGCAGCACCAGGCAGGGCGTGGTGTTGGAACAGCGAACCAGCCCCCAGCCGTCGCCAAAATCGGCGCGGATGCCGTCAATGGTGGTGATATGGGCGTCGGGAAATTCAGCCTGTTGCTGAAATTGTTCCATAAAGGCGTAATGCTCCCCTTCGTTCATTTCCACTTTTAGTTCGGGCGTGCTGACACCTTTGGGCAGTTCGGCAAAGACTTCCTCGGGCAGGCGGTCGTCCTGATCAAGGATTTCCAGCAATCTGGCGGCGGCATAAATGCCATCATCAAAGCCAAACCAGCGCTCCTTGAAGAAGAAGTGACCACTCATTTCACCGGCCAGTGCCGCACCGGTTTCCTTGAGCTTGGTTTTCATGAAGGAATGCCCGGTTTTCCACATGATGGGCATGCCGCCGTACTGCACGATCATTTTTGGCAGGTGACCGGTGCATTTCACATCGAAAATAATGGCCGAGCCGGGTTGTCGGGTGAGCACGTCTTTGGCAAACAGCATCAGCAGGCGGTCGGAATAAATGATTTCGCCGTCCTTGCTGACCACGCCCAGGCGATCGGCGTCACCATCAAAGGCAATGCCAATGTCGGCGTCCATGGCCTTGACCGTGGCAATCAGATCCTGAAGATTTTCCGGCACGCTGGGGTCGGGGTGATGGTTGGGGAAATTGCCATCGACCTCGCAGTGCAACGGCACCACCTCGCAACCGATTTCTTCCAGCAATTGGGGCGCCAGCGCGCCGCCAATGCCATTGCCGCAGTCCACTACCACCCGCGGGCTGTTTTCCAGTTGAATGTCTGAGGACACGAAGTCGATGTAGTCATCCACAATGTCCATTTGCTGGGTGCGCCCATCACCGCTGTGCAGGCGGCCATCGGCGATGCGCTCATAAAGGTTGGTGATGTCATCGCCGGCCAGCGTGTCGCCCAGCAGCATGGTTTTGAGGCCGTTGTAATTGGGCGGATTGTGGCTGCCTGTGACCATGACGCCACTGCCGGTATCCAGGTGGTGAGTGGCGAAATACAGCACACCGGTGGGCACGGCGCCAATGTCAATCACATCGCAGCCGGCGGCATTGATGCCTTCAATCAGGGCCTGTTGCAGACGTGGGCCGGAAAGACGCCCATCGCGGGCCACCACGATCTCCTTGCCGCCACGGTCGATGCATTCGCTGCCAATGGACTGGCCAATGAGGCGCACGCTGTCTTCGGTCAGGCTTTCATCGACCACGCCACGGATGTCATAAGCGCGGAAAATGGACGGGTCAAGAGCGGAATGGGGCATAGCAGGTGTCGGTGGTAATTTGGGGCCGCTATTATCCGCGATTTCCTCGTCAAAATCTTCCTCTTCATCATTGGCTTGCAGTATGCCCGCCGGCCCACTGGCTTCGGGGGTTTTGATGGGCACGTAATCATCGTGTTCGTGACTGGCCAATTTGCGTTGCTGGTAGGCACGCCAGAACAGGAGACTTAATCCGCCAAAGGCCACCAGCCCGGCCAGGCTGCCTATGAGCAGGGAATACCACGGCAGATCCATCAAAGCGCCGTTTTCGCGATCGTAGCGATAGCCGACCTGGAAGTAACTGCCGGGCACTTTGAGTTTGTGCGACTGATGGCTGGAAGCGGAGGCCTTGCCCCATAACAACAGTGATACGTTGCTGTATTTGCCGGCATTCTGCATCAGGGTGATCTGGCCTTTGTCAACGCCGCTTTTATCCAGGTTTTTTAACAGAGGGTCCACCGGAAAACTGCTCAACAGATAGATTTTTCGCTGCGGGTCAATGACGCGCACAAAATTCAGGTACTGTTCCTTTTGACCGTACAGATGAATTTCCGGCAAGGGGTTCTTGCCCGTGGTTTCGGCCTCCTGCAGCATGTCGAGGGTGGCGAAATTAATCTGTGGAAAGCCCGGCTGGGGGGTAATGCTGCTTAAGGGCTGGTCAATGATCTGCACTCGCAGGCTGTCAGGCAAACTCTTGCTGAGCTGTTTTTCCAGCTCCGCCTTGCGAGCGGGGTCATACCGCGGTGGGTCACCAAAGGTGTTTGCAATGGCGTTGTCCAGCTGGCCCTGCACCTGTTTCAGATTACGGTCGACCTGTTCATAGATGGCCTTGGCGCCGGTTTTGAGGTGCGATTCGAGGCGGTGCTGGGAATACTGTTTCCACAGCGCATGGGAAAACAGAAACACAAGCCCTAAAGCGGCCACCGCACCCACAAGAAACAGCACATTGCCGATCAGTTCGCCTTCCTTTTTGCTGCCTTGCAGTGCTTTGGGTTCGCTCATGGGATTGGATCCGTCATGGGGTGAGTTAAGGTGGTTTCTGGTTCTTTTGTGGTTTTTCGTCAGCCTGTTGTTTTTTAACCTGTTGCGTTTTAGGGGTCAGTGGCTGCCCGAGGAGCCAAAGCCGCCCGCGCCGCGATCACTTTCCTCAAAGGTCTCCACCACGTTCAGGCGGGCCTGGATCACCGGCACCAGGATCATTTGCGCAATGCGTTCGCCGGCCTCAATGGTGTAAGGGGTGTTGCTGCGATTCCAACAGGAGACGAACAGCTGCCCTTGGTAATCGCTGTCAATCAGCCCCACCAGGTTGCCCAGTACCAGGCCGTGGCGGTGGCCCAGGCCTGATCGCGGCAGGATGAGTGCGGCGACGGACGGGTCCTTGATGTGCATGGCCATGCCGGTGGGAATCAGCTCGGTCTGGCCCGGTTCAATGGTCAGACTGCCATCAACGCAGGCGCGCAGGTCGATGCCGGCCGACCCATCAGTGGCGTGCCTGGGTAGTTCGAATTCGGCGCCCAGTCGCGGGTCGAGAATTTTGATGTCGATGTCTTTCATGCCGTCGTCCGTGATCCCCTCAAATGATGTGAATAGTTAGCAGGGCGAACGCCGCGGTGGCCGATGCGCTCTCCCCAGCGCGCATGAGTTATTGCCAGAATGGTAACGTATGCCCCTGTGGGTGTAAACCGGAAGCGGCTCAACAATGTGACGATGGTGGCAGAATTCCTACGCCACAGCCGGTTTTTGCCCATCGTCGGGTCAGCCCTGACAGGGATAAACTGACGTTTTCGCCCGGAACTCACTCATGACAGAAAACCACTGGCCCAGGCACGAGCGACCACGGGAACGCTTGCTGGCTCATGGTGCGGCGGCACTCAGTGACACCGAGTTGCTGGCCATCTTCCTTCGCACCGGAACGGCTGGACGTTCCGTGATGGAGCTGGCCGGCGATTTGTTGGCCCGTTTTGGCAATGTGAAAAATATCATTGATGCCGATTGTGACACTTTTTGTCAGATCAGGGGGCTGGGGCAGGCCAAATATTGTCAGTTGCAAGCGGCCTCGGAATTGATGCTGCGCCATCACAAGGC
>WGBZ01000129.1 GCA_015494035.1 Lysobacterales bacterium
GTGTTGCCGTCCACATCGGTGGTCTGGCCGACGATGCGCCCCGGCATTTGCCGGATAAACTTCTGGCGCGTGGTCATAAAGCCGAAATAGGGGCCGCCGGAGGACAGCGGTATGCCCAGTGGCTGACCTTCGCCCACACAGATGTCGGCCCCATTCTGGCCCCATTGGCCGGGGGCTTCCAGTACCGCCAGCGCGGTCGGGTTGACCACCGCAATGGCTAGCGCGCCCTGTGAGTGCGCCCAGTCGGTGAGTGCGTGCACGTCTTCGAACTGGCCAAAATAGTTGGGTTGGGGGATGACCACGGCAGTGATGTCCTGCCCTTCAAAAGCCTTCAGCTGCTCGGGTGTGACGGTGCCGGTGTGCGGGTCATAATCCACGTCCACCACGTGAATGTCCTGATTGTGGACAATGTTATGCAGCACCTCACGGTAGGCCGGGTTCAGGCTGCGCGGAGTCAGAATAACGCGGGATTTGCTTTTGCGGTTGGATCGCACGGCCATCAGCGCGGCTTCTGCCAATGCACTGGCGCCGTCGTATAACGACGCGTTGCTCACCTCCATGCCGGTGAGTTTCGCCATCATGGTCTGAAACTCGTAAATCATCTGCAAGGTGCCTTGTGAGACTTCCGCCTGATACGGCGTGTAGGCAGTGTAATACTCGCCGCGGGTGACGATTTGCCAGATGGCCGCGGGGATATGATGTTCGTAGGCGCCGGCCCCGGCAAAACACAGGGGCGTGCCGTCCTGGGCGGCCTTTTGCTTGATAAAGCGGCTGACCGCCATTTCATTGCGTTGGGAAGGCACTACCGTCAGTTTTCCGGTGCGCAGTTCGGCGGGAATTTCGTCGAACAGGTCTTCAATGGTGTCGACGCCAATGGCATCGAGCATGGCCTGAATGTCGGCCTCGGTGTGCGGAATAAACGGCATGGTGTTGTCTCTGGCAGGCGGTGGCAGTCAGTTTACAGTTTAGGGAAGCGCTGATTGAATCGTGACACGGCGTCTTGCGGCGTACAATCGTCCATTTCTGCGTTGCAAGCCTTCACAAAAGCATGCTATTGCGTGCGGTTTGCGCCTTGAACTGAACATTTCAGGTGTGAGAAGCGAGTTCACGATTCGATCAGAGCTTCCCTGGCTTATTCTTCGGCGATCAGGGCGCGGTAATCATCGGCGTTCAGCAGGCCTTCGAATTCGGCCTCGTCTTCGGCTTGCAGCTCAAAAATCCAGCCGTCATCGTAGGGGGACTCATTGATAAGCTCGGGCTTGTCTTCCAGTGCTTCGTTGACGGCCACCACGGTGCCGGCCATGGGCGCATAGATGTCCGAGGCGGTTTTGACCGATTCAACCACGCCGGCTTCATCGCCTTCGGCGTAACTGCTTTCCACTTCAGGCAATTCGACAAACACGATGTCGCCCAGTTGTTCCTGGGCGTGTTCGGTGATACCCACGCGGAAGGTGCCTTGATCGGTTTTCTGCACCCACTCGTGGCTGCTGGTGTATTTCAGTTCGTCCGGGACGTAGCTCATGATGTGCTCCTGTGGTGTGGCCGCCGGCAGGCGGATATCAGGTTTCGATACGAATTTTGCCGTGACGGACAAAGGGCAGTTTGACCACTTTCACGGGCAGTTCACGGTTGCGGATTTTAACACGGACCGGCTCGGTGAAATCACGCGGAACCCGGGCCATGCCAATGGCTTTCTGCAGGGTGGGCGAAAAAGTGCCGCTGGTGATGAGCCCTTCGCGTCCTTCGCTGTCAATGAGCACTTGGCCCGGGCGCAGCACGCCGCGGTCTTCCAGCACCACGCCAATCAGTTTATGGGGAACGCCAGCTTCGCGCTGGGCCTGCAAGGCTTCGCCGCCGGTGTAGTCGTTGTCGGTTTTGCGCACTGTCCAGCCCAGACCGCATCCCAGTGGCGTGACGTTTTCATCCATGTCCTGACCGTACAAGTGCATGCCGGCTTCCAGGCGCAGGGTGTCGCGCGCGCCCAGCCCGCAAGGGGTGATGTCCGCAGCCAGCAGGGTGTTCCAGAATGTTTCGGCCTGGTCTTCCGGCAGCATGACTTCCACACCGTCTTCGCCGGTGTAGCCGGTGCGGCCCACAAACCACTCGCCTTCCCACACGGCGTGAAACGGTTTGGTGTTATCCAGTTGCGCGGCCAGGGTGGCAGGCAAGGCGGATTTGACTTTTTCCAGGGCATTGGGCCCCTGTACGGCCAGCATGGCCAGTTGCGGGCGTTCCATCAGTTCCAGGTCAAAGCCACGCGATTGTTCCTGCATCCAGGCCAAATCCTTGTCACGGGTGGCGGCATTCACCACTATGCGAAACTGTTCCGGGCCAACCCGATAGACAATCAGGTCGTCAACGATGCCGCCGTTTTCATTCAGCATGGTGCTGTAAAGCGCCTGCCCATCGGCCAGTTTGCGCACGTCGTTGGGCAACAACTTGAGCAAATAGGCTTCGCTGTCGGGACCCATCAGGTCCACCACCGTCATGTGCGATACATCGAACACACCGGCATCGCGGCGCACCGCGTGGTGTTCATCCATTTGAGAGCCGTAGTGGATGGGCATTTCCCAGCCACCAAAATCCACCATTGTGGCGCCCGCCTGACGGTGGGCGTGATTAAGCGCGGTTTTTTTCATGCGAATTTCCGATTCCAGCGGCAGGTCAGACCCCGTTTGTCGGGGCTGTTGCCAGCGTGTTGAACGTTGCGCGCACTATACCGCCAAGTGTGCGTGATTTCCACCATTTTGGGTTGGAATTGGGTACACTTTAAGGAAGCTCTGATCGAATCGTGACACGGCATCTTATGGCGTTAAATCGTCCATTTCTGCGTTGCAAACCTTCCCAATAGCCTTGCTATTGCGTGCGGCTTGCGCCTTGAACTGAACAATTTTACACGCCAATCTGCTCGCGCCAGATTCAATCAGCGCTTCCTTAAGCGGTTTAACACAGGCAGACCACATGGGTTTTCGCATCAGCAAAGTTTACACCCGCACTGGCGATTCCGGCACCACCGGGCTGGCCACGGGCCAGCGGGTGGGGAAAAACCATCCATTGATTCAGGCCATGGGCACGGTGGATGAGCTCAATGCCCACCTGGGTGTCTTGAAGGCCGAACTGGGTGATGCCAGTGACGCTGGCTTGCAAGGGGCTTTGGCAGCCATTCAGCAGCAACTGTTTAATGCCGGCGGTGACTTGGCGCTGCCCGGTGGCCGCCTGTTATCCAGCGAGGCGGTGAAATCCCTGGAGGCGCAGATTGACCGCTGGAACCAGCAGCTGCCACCACTGGAAAACTTTGTGCTGCCCGGTGGGTCCCGCGCCAATGCCCAGGCGCACCTGACGCGTGCGGTGGCACGGCGGGCCGAGCGGGATGTGGTGACACTGATGGATGTGTTGTCAGGCGATAAGACGCCCAAAGCGGATTCTCAGGCCATCAATCCGCGGGTGCTGATCTATCTGAACCGGCTCAGTGACTGGCTGTTTGTGTTGGCGCGGGTGCTGGACGAATCGCCGGAAGTATTGTGGCAGCAACCGGGTTAGTCGTGGCCGGCTTGTTCAGAGGGTCTCAACCGAGTTTTTCACTGGCCTCCAGCCAGCCTTCTTCACAGCTGGCCAAGGCACTGCCAAGGCGTTTTTCCTCGGCCAGTACGTCGGCCAGCCGCTGGCTGTTTTCAGGCAGATAGAGGCTTTCTTCGGCCAGTAACTGGCGGGTATCTGCCAGGGCTTTTTCCAGCGTCGCCATTTCCCGCTCCAGTTTCTGTACGCGGTTTTGTAGTGACTTGCGGGCCTTGCGATCCAGCACTGAAGCCGCTGGCGTTGGCTGTTCTTTTTCCTTGCCCGCCGGGCGGCGGCGCTGTTCCTGTACCCAGCGGTGGTAATCACGCAAATCCCCCTCAAAATCCTGCACCTGGCCATTGGCCACCAGCTTGAATTCATCGGTCACGGTGCTGAGTAAATGCCGGTCATGAGAAACCACCACCAGTGCCCCGGCAAAGTCCTGCAGGGCCACCGACAGGGCGTGGCGCATGGCCAGATCCAGGTGGTTGGTGGGTTCGTCAAGCAGCAACAGATTGGGTTTTTGCCAGACC
>WGBZ01000130.1 GCA_015494035.1 Lysobacterales bacterium
GACCCGGGCACGGAAGAAGAAGGCTTCTACCTGGATGAAGTGAAGTATCAAAGCGTGCTGGTGCCATCGGCCTGCACGGCCAACTGATTCAGTCCGATTTAGACTGAGTCTCTCCCAACCACAAGCCCCGGCCAGACCGGGGCTTTTTTATTACTAACTTGGCATGGTTAATGGATCGTCTCGGCATTCTGAGCGTGCGCTCTTTTCATCACCCAGTCAATGCGGTATATTTTTGCCTCACTCACACGAAAATTCGCCATGAAACCCGCCACTCACTCATTCACCTCGCGACTCCTGGTCTTGCTGTTTGTTCTGGCCATGGCCCCCGGCCTGGCCCAGGCCCGCAAAAAACACCAGCCACAACCCGTGCCACGTCCGGTGCCCACTGAGGACCTGGGACTGATGATCAATGGCAAGCGGCTCAGTCTGGAGCAATTCAAGGGGCAGCCCGTGGTGCTGACTTTCTGGCACCACCAGTGCATTCCGTGCCTGCATGAGCTACCGGTGCTCGATCAGGTGCAAAAACGCCTTGGCACCAAACTGGTCAGAATTGTTGCCATTGGCCACCATCAGGAACGACGGGTGGCGGTGAAAAACATTAAGAAACTGCGCAAAAAGGGGTTCAGTCTCGAATTCACCTTTGATCCCACCGGTTCCGTGGGGCAGAAATATGGCGTCAAAGGCATTCCCCACCTGGTGATTATCGGCATGGACGGCAAAATTATTTACGAGCACGTGGGCTGGGGTGAACATTCCCTGAAACCCATTTTGCAAACGTTAAAAAAAGAACTGATGAAAGCCACCGATACAGAGCAAAAGGTTCCGGCCGACTCATCCGGCCAGGCCACCGCCGGCACGCCATAATAAGCAGCCTTATCGATACGGCATGAACCCGCCTGAAACAAGGACCTGACCATGAAACCCTTTCCCAACCTGATTGATTCCCTACCGGCCTTTGACGGCCCTTTTAACGCCCGCAAACTCACAGGCGACAAGGCCACGGTGCTGTTTGCCAGCTACCCGACTGGCACCACCATCCCGGTGCACAGCCACGAGACAGAAAACGTGGGCGTGGTTACACAAGGCACACTGGAGTTGATTGTGAATGGGAAAACCAGCCTGTACCAGTGCGGCGACTGGTATCACCTGCTGCCGGGGCAGGAACATTCGGCCTTTTTCCCCGAAGACACCGCCATAATTGAATGCTGGTTCGATAAATAAGCCCGACGCAGCCACACAAATCACAACGCAAAGCCGGCTGCGAAGCCGGCTTTGTTATTTTGCTGTCTTGCTAACCCGGCGCCGGGTTAACTGTGAATTCCCACCATCAGAACGGCATCCCGCCGGGTGGCATACGGCCTTTCATGCGCTTCATCATTTTCATCATGCCACCGCCGGAAAATTTCTTCATCATTTTCTGCATCTGGTTGAACTGCTTGAGCATGCGCGTCACGTCCTGAATCTGGGTGCCCGAACCGTTGGCGATGCGGCGTTTGCGCGAACCCTTGATCAACTGCGGGTAAAGGCGTTCTTTTTTGGTCATGGAATTGATGATGGCGATCATGCGGTCAGCGGTTTTGTCGTTAACCTTGTTTTTCATGGCGTCGGGGATATTGCCCATGCCGGGCAGCTTGTCCATCAAGGCCGTCATGCCGCCCATGTTCTGCATCTGCAGCAACTGTTCGCGAAAATCAACCAGGGTGAATTTCTGCCCTTTTTGCATCTTGCGGGCCAGTTTTTCGGCTTTTTTCTTGTCGACCTTGCGTTCGACCTCTTCCACCAGCGACAGCACATCGCCCATGCCCAGAATGCGGGACGCCAGACGATCGGGATGAAACGGTTCCAGGGCCTCCATTTTTTCGCCCAGACCCATGAATTTGATGGGCTTGCCGGTGATTTCGCGCACGGAGAGGGCCGCCCCGCCACGGGAATCACCGTCCACCTTGGTCAACACCACGCCAGTCAAGTCCAGGGCTTCATCAAAGGCCTTGGCCACATTGGCCGCGTCCTGACCGATCATGGCATCCACCACAAACAGGGTTTCGGCCGGCTTGAGGGTTTCCTGCAAGGCCGAGATTTCCTTCATCATGCCTTCGTCAATGGCCAACCGGCCGGCGGTGTCCACAATCAGCACGTCGTAGAACCCCTTGCGCGCGGCTTCCACCGCCTTTTGCGCAATGGCCACTGGCTCATCGGTGACCGTGGACGGGTAGAAGCTCGCGCCCACCTGTTCGGCCACGGTTTTCAGTTGCTCGATGGCCGCCGGTCGATACACGTCGGTGCTCACCACCATGACCTTTTTGCCTTCACGCTCAGCCAGGTACTTGGCCAGCTTGCCGGTGCTGGTGGTTTTACCGGCCCCTTGCAGGCCGGCCATCAGAATCACCGCCGGCGGCTGGGTTTTCAGGTTCAGGCCACTGGTTTCGCT
Organism: Lysobacterales bacterium; assembly: GCA_015494035.1. Classification (GTDB taxonomy): domain Bacteria; phylum Pseudomonadota; class Gammaproteobacteria; order Xanthomonadales; family Marinicellaceae; genus S144-45. The sequence goes on from WGBZ01000130.1 coordinate 2,429, forward strand.
GCCCAGCAGGCGGGTCAGTTCTTCATTGACAATCTTGACCAGTACCTGGGCCGGTGTCAGACTGGTCATGACCTCCTCGCCCACAGCGCGTTGCTTCACGGTATCGATAAAGGTTTTGACCACCGGCAAGGCCACGTCGGCTTCCAGCAAGGCCACGCGCACATCGCGCAAGGCTTCCTTGATGTTGTCTTCGCTCAGCTGCGCCTGGCCGCGGATTTTCTGAATGGTTTTGGAAAGTTTGTCGGTGAGGTTGTCAAACATAGTGCCGTCGATTGAAATTGAATGGGCGTATTATCCCACAGCTTGGCAAGCCCGGTACCGCCTGGCAGCCAAAAAGGCCTGCAAAGTGCTGTCGGTGGCGCGTATAATTTGTGCCATTGGCCAGTCAGCGATCACCGTAATCACTGCTGCTAACCGACAAAGGCACAGGAACACACTGGCAGGCGATAAGTAGAAAACAGCGTAAAGCCTCGGCCACAGCCCCAGAAACATAAAGCACAGACACAGGAACAGCGATGGACACTTTTCTTTTTATTGGCACCCTGGCGGCCTGGCTGGTCTGGTTACTGACACAAAAAAGGCCAGCCATCGCCTTTACCGCCGCTGCGGTGGCGCTGGTTTTGCAAGGTTACTGGATTGCGCTGGTGCTGGTCACAGCCGAGGGCTGGCATTTTGACCTGAAAAACACCTTGCTGGTGGCCAGTTGGCTGGCCGCCATCACCGCCATTATCGCCCGCATCCGTTCTGCCTGGGTGCACGTGCCGCTGAGCCTGTTCGCCATGGGCGCGGTGGTCTTCGCTTATCTGGAGCGCCAACACATCAGCCCACCCAGGGATTTCAGCTGGCAACTGGACCTGCACATCACCCTGTCGCTGGTAGCCTTTGCCATTTTGCTGGTGGCCACGCTCTTTGCCGGCGCTTTGTGGCATCACATCCGCACACTCAAAAACGCCCCCGCAAAAATCAGCAAGCAGAACATCTCCGTGTTGGAAGAAGAACAAAAACTGTTCACCCTGATCCTGATTGGCTGGCTGACCCTGACCACGGCTCTGATTTCCGGGTTGATTTTTATCCGCGATTTTCTGGGCGAAAACCTGGGTCACAAGGTGCTGTTTTCCCTGCTGGCCTGGTTTGTGTTCGGCTTCCTGCTGGCCGCTCGCGCCCTCAAGGGCTGGCGAGGTGAAAAGGCCGTGCGTTGGGCGGTGGCCGGCATGATACTGCTGGCGGTGGGATTTATCGGCACCAAGTTTGTGGCCGAATGGCTGCTGGCTGCATAAAGGCATCGCAACAGACCAGCGGCTGATCGACATGGCGGACAGGCGTTTCTGATATAATAGCGGTTTATCAACTACCCACCCACCGCCTTGGACGAAATTCCCATAAGTTGGCTGATTGCCACACTTGTCGCCCTACTCCTGCTTTCCGCTTTTTTCTCCAGTGCCGAAACCGCCTTGATGGCGCTCAATCGCGTGCGCCTGAAACACAAGGCCAAAAGCCATCGTGGCGCCCGGCTGGCGCAGCAACTGCTGCAAAAACCCGACCGGCTCATTGGCCTGATTTTGATCGGCAACAACTTCGTCAACATTCTCGCCTCGGCCGTCACCACCGTGGCCGCCATTCGCATTGCGGGCGAAAAAGGCATCGCCTGGGGCACCATTTTCCTGACCATTGTGGTGCTGATTTTTGCCGAGGTCACGCCCAAGACCTTTGCCGCCCTGCACCCGGAAAAAATCGCCTTTCGCGCCGCTTATGTGCTGACCCCGTTGCTGAAAATCATGTACCCGGTGGTCTGGTTCACCAATGTGTTGTCCAATGGCCTGTTGCGCCTGCTGGGCGTTCCCAAGGACATCGCCGAAGAAGCGCTGTCGCGTGAGGAACTGAAAACCCTGGTGATCGAAAACGACAACATCCGTCCTGACCTGAACCAAAAAATGATGATCAACGTCATGGATCTGGACAACATCAACATCGAGGACATCATGGTGCCCCGCAGCGAGATTGTGGGCATCGACCTGAACGACGACTGGGACACCATCGAAAAGCAGCTGGTCAGCAGTTACCTGACGCGCTTGCCGGTGTACGAGGATGACATCAACAACGTGGTGGGCACCCTGCATATCCGCACGGTGTTGCCCTTGCTGGCCAAGGGGCGCCTCAACCACAACACCCTGCGCAGCGTCCTGCGCAAGCCCTATTTCGTGCCGGAAGGCGCGGACCTGGCCACACAGCTGAAAGAATTCCAGAAACGCGAACGGCGCATGGGGCTGGTGGTGGACGAGTACGGGGATGTTCAGGGCCTGATCACCCTGGATGACATCCTGGAAGAAATCGTCGGCGACTTCACCTCCGAACCCAAAAACCGGGGCCGGCACGTGACCAAAGTGGCCGAAAACGCCTACATGGTGGACGGCCGCATCCCCATCCGCAGCCTCAACCGACGCATGCAGTGGGACCTGCCCTTTGAAGAAGCCAGCACCATCAGCGGCCTGATCACCGAACAGCTGCAAGACATGCCAGAACCCGGCTCCAGTGTGGACGTCAACGGCTACCACATGACCGTCAAGGAAGTGGACGAAGACAAGGTGGTGCGCAAGGTCATCATCAACCCCCCTTCGGGCACGGAAACCGCCAGCAACGCGGCCTGACAGCCCCCTGCCCCAGCTCAGACCAGGGGGCTGAATTTTCCTTTTTTTTGTGCACCAGCACTTCATCGGAAACTGACCGCGGTCAATTCGACCCGGCTTTGTGCTGTGCTATACTTTTGACACAAACTGCAGGATGCAGTTATCCGTTTAACCACTACAGATTTAAGGGGACAAACCATGAAATCACCGACCCGAGCTCGCGCGCGTCGCGCGTGGCTGTGCGCGGCAGTTGCCTGCGTCCTTGGCCACAGCGCCCAGGCAGACGACAAAGCCGCCATCACCAACACCATCAACGGACTCAGTGGCCTTTCCGCTCCGACCGAAGTGGCCATTGGCGCCACACAGATACCGTCCATTCAGGCCCAAAGCGAAGAAGACATGGCCTATATGTTGGGCTACTACCACGCCAAAGACCGGCTGTTCCAGATGGACTACACGCGCCGGCTGGCCAGCGGCACCCTGGCCGAACTGGTGGGCACGGCAGCGCTTTCCACCGACATTCGCCTGCGCGCGCTGAGCTTTGAACGCGCCGGGCTGAAATCCCTGCAGGCGGCCTCGCCCAAAACCCAGGCCATCCTCCAGGCCTACGCCAATGGCGTGAATGCCTGGGTCAACAGCCACCCGTTGCCCATTGAATACCAGAATCTGGAACTCAGCACCTTCAAACCCTGGCGACCGGTGGATTCGGTGGCCACGGCCAAAATCATTGCCTTTCAGTTGGCCAACGACTTGAATGAAATTGACAACACCGTTACGCTGGGCACCTTCCAGCAAGTGGGCCAGGCCGCCGGTTTTAACGGCACGGCCTTGTACTTTGAAGACCTGTACCGGATTCAGCCACCGGACGACCGCGTGAGCGTACCGGGTTTCCTGGAACGCATTGGCGGTTCCATGCTTGGCACCACCAACAAGGCCCTGAACTTAAGCACCATTCCGCCGGTCAGCGAGGTGGAATTTGCGCTGGCCAAAGACCTGCAACAGGCCTGGAACAACGACCCGATCCTGAAAAAACTGAAACAGGCCGGGCCGGATGAAAAAGGCTCCAACACCTGGGCCTATGCCGGCCAGAAAACCGCCTATGGCAACCCCATCATCGCCAATGACCCGCACCTGAGCCTGGACTACCCGTCCGTGTTCTACCCGTTCCAGGCCACCATCACGGAAAATGACAGCAGCCGCAACCTGGCCGGGGTCAGCTTTCCCGGTGCGCCGGTAATGGCCCAGGGCTGCAACGACAAGCTGTGCTGGGGCAGCACCGTGCACCCGGTGGACGAAACCGATTTCTTCTTCGACACCGTTGAACTGAACCTGCTCGGCTTGCCCACCAACATCATCCACAACGGCCAGCGGGAACCCATTATCTGGTTGTTCCAGTCCTATTTCGCCAACCAGATCGGAGACGGCGTCATGGATAATCTGGAACGCCAGAATGTCGGCTACGATGCCGGCGCACTGACCTTTATTGTGCCCCGCCGCGATAATGGCCCCATCCTGAATCTGGACAAGGAAAACAAACGCGCCATCACCATGCAATACACCGGCTTTGCGCCCACGCAGGAAATCGAGGCCTTTTTCGACATGGCCCGCGCCGGCGACGTCAACGAATTCAAACAAGCCCTGACCAAGTTTGACGTGGGTTCGCAGAATTTTGTGGTGGCCGACACTGACGGCAACATCGCCTACTTCACCGGTGCCGAAGTGCCAGTGCGTGAAGACCTGCAAACCATGAACGCCGTGGATGGCACGCCGCCCATGTTTATCCGCGACGGCAGCGGCC
>WGBZ01000131.1 GCA_015494035.1 Lysobacterales bacterium
GGGTTCTTTTTGCCTCAGGAAGCGCTGATTGAATCAGCGCTTCCCTCAAAAATCGTAACCCAATTCCTGTTTGAAGCGGTCTTTGAATTCAGCCAGGGTGAATTCATGGTTCTGGGTGCCCGGCGAAGCAATCTTGAGGCTGCCCATGAGGGATGCAATGCGGCCGGTGGTCTGCATGTCCAGGCCATTCATGAGCCCAAACAGCATGCCAGCCCGATAGGCATCGCCACAACCGGTGGGGTCAGCAATGCATTCGGCTTCCACCACCGGAATGTGGTAACTGGTGCCTTCGGTAAAAATTTCCGAACCTTTGGAGCCACGTGTCACAAAAAAGGCATCCAGGTGATCCGCAATTTCACGGGCGTCCCAGCCGGTGCGTTCGCACACCAGTTCGTATTCGTAGTCGTTGACTGCCATCCAGGTTGCCTGCTCGATAAAGCGTTTGAGATCATCGCCATCAAACAGCGGCATGGCCTGACCGGGGTCAAAAATAAACGGAATACCGCACTCGACAAATTCAGTGGCGTGCTGAATCATGCCCTCGCGGCCATCCGGGCCAACAATGCCGATGGAGATATCGGGCACCTGGGAGACGTGGTTTTCGTGGCTGTGGTTCATGGCGCCGGGGTGAAAGGCGGTAATCTGGTTATTGTCCATGTCCGTGGTGATAAAAGCCTGGGCGGTGAATTCCTGCTTGTGCTGCCGGACAGCGTGCAGGGGAATGCCAAGGCGTTCGAAACGCTCCCGATAAGGCTGGAAATCCTTGCCCACCACGCCCATGGGCACCGGATTGCCGCCCAGCAATTTCAGGTTGTAGGCGATGTTACCCGCCACGCCACCGAACTCACGGCGCATGTCCGGCACCAGAAAGGCAATGTTCAGCTTGTGGATCTGCTCGGCCAGAATGTGGTTCTTGAAGTAGTCATTGAAGACCATGATGGTGTCATAAGCCAGTGAGCCACAAATGAGCGCATTGGGTTTGGCGGTAGAGGTCATTGGAGTCCTTTGGTTAGCTTGAGGAATTGAGTTTGTTTTGCAGTAGCGTTTTCAGCTGCACCGGATTGGCCGTGCCACGCGTGGCCTTCATTACCTGGCCAACGAAGAAGTTGAACAGTTTGTCATTACCGTTTCTGAAATCCGCCACTTGTTGCTCATTGGCCTTCAGCACCTCATCCACCAGCGCTTCCAGCGCGGCGCTGTCGGACATTTGCCCCAGGCCTTCGCGGTCGATGATGTCTGCGGCCGTGTCCTGCGGTGATTGCCAGAGTTTTACCAGCACGTCCTTGCCGATTTTGTGGGAGATGGTATCACCGGCCAGCGCGTCCAGCAATCCAGCCAGCCGTTGCGGGCTGACTGGCAGGGCGGCCCAGTCCAGCGCATCGCGATTTAGCAAGGCGCTGACTTCGCCCAGCAGCCACTTGCCTGCCAGCACCGGATCGGGCTTTTGCATGGCCGAAACACAGGCCTCAAACACGCCACTACAGGCCTTGTCCCCGGCTATCAAACGCGCATCGGCAGGCTTTAGTTGCCAGTCGTGAATGTACCGATTAACCTTGGCCTGGGGCAGCTCGGGCAGCTGTTGGCGTTCCTTGTCAATCAAGGCGTCATTGATACGCACCGGCAACAAATCCGGGTCGGGAAAATAACGGTAGTCGTTGGCTTCCTCCTTGGAGCGCATGGGCCGGGTTTCGTCCTTTTCGGCATCGTACAAACGGGTTTCCTGGGTGACCTGACCGCCGCTTTCCAACAGGCGGATCTGGCGCCGGATCTCGTGCCTGATGGCGCGTTCCACAAAGCGGAAAGAATTGATATTTTTCAGTTCGGTGCGGGTGCCCAAAGTCTGGCTGCCGGCCGGACGCACGGACACATTGGCGTCGCAGCGAAAGGAGCCTTCCTGCAAGTTGCCGTCGCAAATGCCCAGGTGTGTGACCAGCGTGTACACCTGACGCATATAGGCCACGGCTTCGGCCGCGCTGCGCATGTCCGGCTCACTCACTACTTCAATTAGTGGCGTGCCGGCGCGATTCAGGTCAATGGTGCTGTGCCGTGGGTACAGGTCGTGAATGGATTTGCCGGCGTCTTCTTCCAGGTGTGCGCGGGTCAACCGAATGACTTTCTCACCGGATTCACCGGGAAAAATGGTGATCGCTCCACCGACCACAATGGGGTGATCCAGCTGGGAAATCTGGTAGCCTTTGGGCAGATCAGGGTAAAAATAATTCTTGCGCGCAAACACGGTTTCGCGGCTGATCTCGGCCCCCACGGCCAGCCCAAAACGCACCGCGTAACGGATGGCTTTTTCGTTTACCACCGGCAAAGTGCCAGGCAAGGCCGCGTCCAGCCAGCTGACCTGACTGTTGGGTTCGGCGCCATAGGCCGTGGCGCTACCTGAAAACAGCTTGCTGTCGGTGTTCAGCTGCACGTGAATTTCCAGGCCAATCACGGCTTCCCACGGACTGGCAGAAGGCTCCCTGCCCTGACTATCCTGAAGCGATACTGAACTCATGTGAAGGCCTCCGGCGTGCGCAGGTGAAAATCGCTGTGTTGTTGAAACTGGTGCGCCACATTGAGCAAGCGCGCTTCACTGAAATGCGGCCCGATCAGTTGCGCGCCCACAGGCAAACCCTGGCTGAACCCCGCCGGCATGGACAAGCCCGGCAGCCCGGCCAGGGATGCGGGAATGGTGAACACATCGGACTGATACAAGCTGACCGGGTCGGCCTTTTCGCCCAGTTTGAAGGCCACTTCCGGCGTGACCGGGGCCAGCAGCACATCCACTTGGCCGAATACACGGTCAAAATCCCCGGCGATCAGGCGTCGAACTTTTTGTGCACGGCGATAGTAGGCATCGTAATACCCCGATGACAAGGCCCAGGTGCCCACCAGAATCCGACGTTTGACCTCCTCGCCAAAGCCTTCGGAACGGCTACGCCGGTACAGGTCATCCAGGTCCGCAGGCGCTGCGCAGCGATGGCCGTATCGCACGCCGTCAAAACGTGCCAGGTTAGACGAGGCCTCGGCCGGCGCCAGCACGTAATAGGCAGCCACTGCCAGGTCGGCATTGGGCAAATCCACCGGCAGCGACTGCGCGCCCAGCGCTTCCAGTGCTTCGCGGGTGGCTTCCACGGCGGTGGCGATGCCGGTTTCGGTGTTTTCCAGCCAATGGGGAATGATACCAACCCGCAGGCCGGTCAGTGGTTTTTCCAGCTCCGCTGTGTAGTCCACCGGCCCGCTGGCATCGGAGGTGGAATCCAGCGGATCGTGACCGCACATGGCAGACAGCACCAGTGCGCAATCGGCGGCGTAACGGCCAAACACGCCGGCCTGGTCGAGACTGGAAGCAAAGGCGATCATGCCGTGGCGCGAGGCGCGACCGTAAGTGGGCTTGATGCCGGTGACGCCACAGAGAGCAGCCGGCTGACGAATGGAGCCTCCGGTGTCCGAGCCGGTGGCCACCGGCACCGCCCCGAAGGCCACCAGCGCCGCCGAACCGCCGGAGGAACCACCGGGCACGCGTTGCTGATCCCACGGGTTTCTGACCGGGCCAAAAAAGGAGTTCTCGTTGGAAGAACCCATGGCGAATTCGTCCATATTGGCCTTACCGAGGGTCACCATGCCGGCCTGAGCCAGCCGCGACACCACGGTGGCATCAAACGGCGGCACATAATCGGCCAGCATGCGCGAAGCGCAGGTGGTGCGTAGCCCGCGGGTGGAGAAAATATCCTTGTGAATCAACGGCAGGCCCGTCAATGGCCCGCCCCGGCCCTCGGTAATGGCCTGTTGGGCAATGTGCGCCTGGGCGTCGATGGCGGTCTCGTCGGCTTCGGTGATAACCGCATTCAACGGCTGGGCCTTGTGCAAGGCGCGGCGGCTATCGGCAACCACGTCGGCCACGGACAGTTCACCGGCACGCAAACGGCTGCCAATGGCGTGCAGGCCACAACGCATCAGTTCGCTCATGGGTGCTCCACCACTTTGGGCACCAGGTAATAATCGCCATCGGTTTCCGGTGCCAGCTGCATCAGTTCGGCTTTGCGGGAACTTTCCGTCACGCCATCGGCTCGAAGCGCCTGACAGGCATCGCGCGGGTGGCGCATGGGCCTCACCGCGTCCACATCGGCAGCCTGAATGCGATCCACCAGTGCCAGCACCTGATTCAGTGAAACGGAGACCTGCTCAGTCTCTGAAGGGCTCAGATGCAGTTTGGCCAGGGTGGCAATTTGTTCAACATCTTGACGGGTAATTGTCATAAAATAGCACCAAAATCCGCGAACCGCATTTATGTGAACCACCCCTCGGAACACCTGCGGCAAAGCGCCTATTATGCCATCGAACGCCCAGGGGCGAAAGCGCAAGCACGCCCTGACAGCACCCTTCCCGAGGAAACCCAAGGATACCGACAGAAACACCATGTTTAAAAAATTTCGCAGCTTGTTTTCCAATGATTTGTCCATCGACCTGGGCACCGCCAACACCCTGATTTACATGAAGGAACACGGCATTGTGCTGGATGAACCATCCGTTGTGGCGGTGCGCATGGACCGGGGCATTGCCGGCCCCAAGGACATCGCCTCGGTGGGCATGGACGCCAAAATGATGCTGGGCCGAACGCCCGGACATATCGAAACCATCCGCCCGTTGAAAGACGGCGTGATTGCGGATTTCGACATGACCTCCGCCATGTTGCAGCACTTTATCCGCAAGGTGCATTCCAACCGCTGGCTAAAGCCTTCATCGCGGGTGCTCATCTGCGTGCCCTGCGGCTCCACCCAGGTAGAACGTAAGGCCATTGAGGAATCAGCCTATGGCGCCGGCGCCAGCGATGTGCAGCTGATCGAGGAACCCATGGCCGCGGCCATTGGTGCAGGCATTCCCATCAATGAAGCCTGCGGTTCCATGGTACTGGACATTGGCGGCGGCACATCGGAGGTGGCCGTACTGTCACTCAACGGCATTGTCTATTCGGCCTCGGTAAAAATTGGTGGCGACAAATTTGATGACGCCATCATCTCTTACGTGCGCCGCAGCTACGGCACCCTGATTGGCGAGGCCACCGCCGAGCGCATCAAGAAAGAAATTGGCTGCGCCTATCCCTCCGACGAGGTGAAAACCATTGAAGTGTCCGGTCGTAACCTGGCCGAAGGTGTACCGCGCCAGTTCAGCATCACCAACACCGAAATCCTGGAAGCGTTGCATGAACCGCTCACCGGCATTGTGCAGGCACTCAAGACTGCGCTGGAACAAACCCCGCCGGAACTGTGTGCCGACGTGGCCGAACGCGGCATTGTCCTGACCGGTGGCGGCGCCTTGCTGACTGACCTGGACAAGCTGATTTCCGAAGAAACCGGCTTGCCGGTGATTACTGCCGATGACCCGCTCACCTGCGTGGCCCGCGGCGGTGGCCGTGCCATGGAAATTATGGACGAACAAGGCGCAGACTTCTTTACTTTCAACCGCTAAGATTGAATCTGGACGAAGCAGGTTATGCCTGAATTGATCGAGAACAAGGCGAAGTTCGCAGCCAATAGCAGGCTATTGGCCAGGACTTCAACACAGTTATCGGGCATTTCAGGTGTGAGAAGCGAGTTCATGATTCGATCAGAGCTTCCCTAACACCGCATCAGTCGACACCAGCCCGAGAACCCGCCACCCACATGCCAGCCAGTCGCGAAACCCAACTCACCGAGCTGCCGCTGTTTCGCTTTCTGGTTCTGGAGCTGGTGTGCGTGCTGTTAATGGTGCTGGACTATCACACCCACATTGGCCGGCCAATTCGCCAGGCGTTGTCTGCCCTGACCTACCCGTTGGTGCAAGCCGTGCGATTACCACAGCAGCTTTGGGACACCGCTGAACTGGCCCTGTCCCGCCAGGCCCGACTGCTCAAGGACAACACCGAACTCAAGCGGCAATTGTCCAATGCGCGCATGAACCTGCTGCAACTGGATGTGTTACAGCAGGAGAACCGGCGCCTGAGGCAACTGATGCGCATGCGTGAACAACTGCCCCTGCACACCACCGCGGCTTTTGTGATCAACATCAACAACGGCAGTCAGCGCCACCGCGCGGTGATTGATCGTGGCCAAAACGACGGCCTGTACGTAGGCCAGACGGTACTGGACCTGCATGGGCTGGCCGGCCAGGTGGAAACCCTCGAACTGGCCAGCGCACACGTGATCCTGATCACCGACCCGCAGCACGCGCTGCCGGTGGAAGTGCTGCGCACCGGTCTGCGCGGCATTGCCTATGGCCAGGGCAAGGGGCAACTGCTTCTGCCGGAAATTGCCAAGAGTGCCGATGTGCAGCCCGGCGATGTTCTCATCACTTCCGGCTTTGGTGGCGTGTTCCCACGCGGCCTGAAAGTGGCGCAGATCACAGCCATCAACCCGTCTCAAAACAGCGCTTTTCAACAGGCCATCGCACAGCCGTATGCCAATCTTGACCAGCTCAAAGAAGTGTTGCTGGTATGGCCCAAGGTGACTGGCGAAACAACGAAAAATCCGCAAGACTTGCAAGACCCGTCAGAAACCGGTGGCGAATCGCCACCGTCCAGCACCACCACCGCCCAGAATCCGGCGGCGGGAGACACGCCATGAGTCACCTGAACCCCGGGCACAAATGGCGCTTGTCGGGGCGGGCGCTCAAGCACCTGACCTTGCTGGCAGCACTGGTGCTGATGCTCATCCCCGTGCACGGCTGGCTGAAACTGCTGCAACCCTACTGGCTGGCGCTGGTGCTGATTTACTGGGTGATGGAAGAACCCGAGCACAATGGCCTGTTTACGGCTTTTTTCTATGGCTTGCTGCTGGATGTGCTGTACGGCAGTCTGCTGGGCAAACACGGCCTGTCACTGTTGGTCATTGCCTACCTGGTCAGCAAATACGCACGCCAGTTCCGTATGACCAGTTTTTGGCAACTGTCCCTGATTGTGGGTGTGCTGCTGTTGAATGACCTGTTTATTCGCGCCTTCATTGACTGGCTCACGCACGGCTCCCTGCCACGCCTGGAAGACCTGTTGCCGGTGATTTCCGGCGTGCTGGTGTGGCCGTGGCTGAAACTGCTGCTCGATCACCTGCACGCCCGCAGCCGTCGCTGACATGCATCATCGCCGACTGAAAAACCCGCACAGCGAAATGGCCCTGTTTCAGGCCCGCAGCCTGGCGGCACTGGCGTTGGTGAGTCTGGCTCTGCTGGCCGTGGCTGGCCGTTTTTTCTATTTGCAGGTGGTCAAACA